>PWHO01000289.1 GCA_003555385.1 Bacteroidales bacterium | reverse complement strand
GTTCGATGAGATCCTCGAGGGTTGCCCCCATGGGAAGTTCATAATGCCCTGGTTTGTTCACCTGTCCGCTGATGGTAAATATCTTCGTTCCGTGCGATCGCTTTGTGCCGATGCCCTGGTACCAGGCTTTTCCCTTGCTCAGGATGAGAGGCGCATTGGCCAGGGTTTCCACGTTGTTGACCAGGGTGGGCATGCTGAACAAGCCCTTTTCGGCCGGGAAGGGAGGCTTGATGCGGGGGGGGCCCCTTTTTCCTTCCAGCGATTCCAGCATGGTAAGCTCTTCGCCGCAGAGGTAGGAGCCGGCGCCCAGCCTGATCTCCACATCGAAACTGAAGTCCGATCCCATGATATGCTTACCCAGGTATCCCCTTTCGTACGCATCCTCAATGGCTTTTTTCGTCTTTTTGATGGAGTCGGTATATTCCCCGCGAAGGTATATATAGCCTTTGGTGGCCTGGATGGCCCATGCGGCAATGATGGTTCCTTCCAGGTAGAGGTGGGGGTCCTGTTCCATGATCACCCTGTCTTTGAAGGTGCCCGGTTCCCCCTCATCGGCATTTACGACCACATAACGCTGCGGGCAGCTCAAGCAGGATTCACTGGTGAAGCGTTGTTTCATGCCCGTGGAGAATCCTGCCCCGCCGCGGCCGCGCAGTCCCGCCTCCAGCAATTCGTCAATGACCTCCACCGGGCGCATGGAAAGTGCCTTGCGCAATCCCTCATAACCACCCGCCTCCAGGTAGTCATCAATGTTTTCCGGGTCGATCTTCCCGGCATTTTTCAGCACAACTCTGGTTTCCTGTATCATGACCTTTTAACTTTTTTGTGACCGGAAATTGGTGATGACCTCCCGGATCCTTTCCTCACTGAGGTGATTGAATACCTTATCATTGATCATCATGGACGGGGCTTCGTGGCACTGGCCGAGGCATTCCGCGGTCTCCAGGGTAAAAAGCCCGTCTTTGGTGGTTTCCCCGGTCTTTATGCCCAGCACGCCTTCAATGACCGGGATCATGGAGTTGCCTTTCATGATCTCGCAAACAGGTGAAATGCAGATGCGAATTATATGTCTGCCCCGGGGCTTCAGGCTGAACATGGAGTAATACCCGGCAACGCCGAATACCGCCGCTTTGGTCATTTTCAGGTAACGGGCGGTTTCTTCAAGGGCCTCTTCTGTCAGATAACTCTGTGGATGGGTGTTTTGCAGGGCATGCAGGATATTCAGCAAGTTGTCCTGCCCGGGATCAAATTGCCGGATGAGTTCTTGTGTGGACATGGGGTCTGATGTTTGTTGTAACAACATGGTAAAATGTAGCGACAGGGTCGGGTGTTCATTGATTTACCTTTTCATGCAGCGGCATGGAAAGGTAATCGCTGATTAACCTGCTTCGGATTAACTTATTTCGGAGTCAAAATACAAATAAATCCTTAAACCATCGTTTGATCCGGCCGGAAAAATTTAAACGACTTCTGTGACCCCTTTGTCCAGGTAGACCAACAGTTTTTTCACATCCGGGTAACCCATTGATTGAAGGATGCGCGCGTAGCCCTCCATCTGTTGCCGGTGTTTCTGATACGCCTTGCCTGTTTTGTAATCCAGGATGACGGTCTCATCTTCCAGGAACACCACCCGGTCAGGCCGGTAAAAGGTTCCGTCTTCATCAAACAGGCCCGCTTCTTTTTTGGCCCGCACACCGGGAGAAAAACAGGGAGCCAGCAGGGGGTCTGACAAAATGTTGTCAATTTTTTCTGTCCATTCAGCCTGCTTGCTACTGTCTATCTCCCCGTTGGCGGCCATCTGCCCCAGCACTTCGCCCACATCATTGTAGTTATCGATCATCTCCATGGCGCGGTGCAACAGGTTTCCCCGTTCCAGCGGGTCGGCCCCTTCCAGGAGGCTGCTTCTTTCAGCCTGGTGTGAGCGGATCCGCAAAGCCCTCGTCCACTGTTCCGACATGAGCCGGCGGAAATAATCCGTTTCCGGCTCCGGGGGAGCGGCTTTCCCGGCTGAAGGCCCGAATGTACCGAAGTGATAACAAGCTTCTGCGTCATCCCACAATCCTTTACTAACTAAAAAATCGTGCAGCATGCCGTTGACCGAATCTGGCTTGTAATTTTTGGCTTCCTTGCCGGAGAGAATAAAAAGTTTTTCAGAAGGACGGGTAAAGGCCACGTAGGTTGCGTTGAGCATATCCAGGAAAGTTTTCTCCTTTTCCTTTTTCCATTCATCTTCGTACGGGGTGCCGGTCAGGGCGGCTTTGCTCATCTCAAGCCAGACTGCGGGAAGTTCCGGCACACTGGCTGATGCTCCCCCGGTCCAGAAGCCTTTCCTGGTCAGTTTTTCAGGTTTCTGCACGGCAAAAGGATGGATCACGACGGGAAACTGCAGCCCTTTGGACTTATGGACGGTCATTAAACGGACCGCTTCTGTGCCTTCGGGAATCACAATGGAGTATTTTTGCTGGTTCTCTTCCCACCATTCCAGAAAGTCGGCATACGACAGCATGTGCTTCTCGGAGAAATCGTAAACGGCATCGGTAAAGTAGGCCACGAAAGGGTTAGGGGATGCATCTCCGGCGAAAAAGTGGCGGAGTATGGTCTCGCAGGTGTCATAGATGTTCTGGTGTTCGAAAACCCGGAAGGAGAAGTCGATCCCGTTGGCATGCATGAGTTTTTCAAGGCCCGGAAGCAGGGAGGACCCGCCTGTTGCCTTTTTTCCGCTGAGCCCTGCTTCTTTCAGGCATTCATGCAGGGCAGGGGGCGTGGTGATGCGTCCGCCCTGGTGCAGGAAAGTGACCATTTCGGCTGCAGCCACGGGGTCGGCAGGATTGTCAAGCAGGGTGATAATGGACAGAAAAAAATTGACCTCCGGGCTGTAGCTCAGCAGCAGGGAATCGGGGGAGATCACGGGGATGTTCTTTGTCAGCAGCATCCTGGCCACCATGCTGGCTTCTTCATTGGCCCGGCAGAGAATGGTGATGTCCTGCAGCGGGTGCCCTGCTTTACGGCAATGTTTGATAATGCCCGGTATTTCCTGCAGGGTGTTTTCCTGCAATTCTTCTTTGTTTGCCCCCTCCATGAAGCGAATATTCACATAGCCTTCCTCTTTGTCGGGCCGGGCTTTTTGCGTGACTTCTTTGTAGATGCCCTGCATGCCTTCGGGCAGCTGCTTACGTGTAGACTGAAAAAACGCATTGTTGAAGCCGATGATTTCCCGGGCTGACCGCCAGTTGGTTTCCAGGGAAATCTCCAGGTAGTTGTTTTGCAGGGTGACTTCCCACTCGGGTTTGGATATTTTTTTGAGCTCCCCGCTGAGGGCCGGCAGGTTGGCAAACTGTTCCACATCTCCGTTGCGGAAGCGGTAAATGGCCTGTTTGCCGTCTCCGACCACCAGGCTCATATGGCCGGAAGAAAGGGAATTTTCTACCAGCGGGAGCAGATTCTGCCATTGCAGCATGGAGGTGTCCTGAAATTCGTCGATCATATAATGACGGTAACGCTCGCCCAGCCGTTCATAAATAAAAGGTACCGGCTGTTCCGTGATGATGGCTGCGATCCGTTTGTTGAAATCCGAAATGTGGAGCAATATGTGCTCGGTTTTGATCTCCTCCAGCATTTTTTCCACCTCGTTGAGCACGGCCAGGGGAAAGATGGAGCGCAGTACGGCCTGTCTGTTCAGGTAGGTTTCCAGGCTTTCTTCTGCCAGGGACTGAATGCGTTCAAAGTAGCGGATAAGCTCACCTTTGATCGCCACGATGCGCCCTTCCTGCTCTGCGGTGCACTTTCCCGACAGCCATTTGTCTTCATCAATGGTCGTCTTTACGTAATTGCCCGGGCGGATCTTTTCTTTAATATTGCCTCCGGCAAGATGCCTGAAGTAGTTGTGTATTCCGCTTTTGCCGCGGTAGAAGGCCTCCGGGGGGAGTTCCCGGCGTTGTATCAGCTCCAGGGCGGCGCCGGCCTCCCGGGCAACCTTCTCTTCAAACGCCTTCACCTGTCCTTTCAGCTTCCCGGCCAGTTGCTGGAAGTCCTGCATCTCCACCTCCTTCAGCTGCTCAATGTATCTGCTGCTTTCTTCATCGGTGAGTGTTTTTGCCAGCCGGGTGATGTGCTGTTCGATGCGGACATCCTGTTCGTCGTCAGCCTGGTTGACAATATAGGTTACCAGCAGGGCGGTCAGTTTTTTGTCACGGCCTGCCTGGTTGATCAGCAGATCCACAGCTTGTTTGAGCAGGGCTTCTGCATCGAGGGATACTTCAAAATGCAGGGGGATGCGCAGGTCGAAGGCAAATGTCCGTATGACCCGGTGCACGAAACTGTCGATGGTGCTTACCGAAAAATCGCTGTATTGATGGAGGATCTTTTTTAGGACGAGCTTTGCATTGCGGATCAACTGCTCTTCCTGAAGTGGGGCCATGCCGTCTGTGTTCCCCTCTTCCATGATTTGGGTGAGCAGTGCCCGGCCTTTTTTTCGGCTGGCTTCTTTGCCGGCGTGTGAGTCTTTCTCCGGGGTCGGGGTATCCCCCAATGCGGCCACCAGTCCCAGGCCTTCGATAATCCTTTCTTTCATTTCCGCAGCAGCGGCATTGGTAAAGGTGATGGCCAGGATGTGCCGCACTGCACCGGGGTCATTCAATACAATTTTGAGGTACTCCTTTACCAGGGTGTAGGTCTTGCCGCTTCCGGCCGATGACTTGTAAACGTGAAAATTTTGCATATCCCGGTTTTGAAAATAAAGTTACATTTTCTTATTATATTTAGCCACTAAATTGACTGGTATGAGCGAAAAGATTCTTGTAGAAAAGCACTCTGGCGAGAAGGAAGTCTTTGACCCGGAGAAACTTCGGGCCTCCATTCGGCGTTCGGGGGCTTCCCCGCAGCTGACCGGCAAGGTGGAGGATGCCCTTGAGGCCTATCTCGAGGACGGCATCACCACCAAAGAAATTTACCGCAGGGCGTTTCAGCTGCTGCGAAAGTTCCAGCGATCCACGGCTGCAAGGTACAGCCTGAAAAAAGCCATCATGGAACTGGGCCCTTCCGGCTACCCCTTCGAGCATTTTGTGGGTGCGGTTATTGAAAACATGGGCTACAGCGTGGAGGTAGGTCAGCAGGTGAGGGGCCAATGCGTGGAACATGAGGTGGATGTGGTGGCCCACAACGACCATCAGCAGTTTATGGTGGAATGTAAGTATTACAACAGCCAGGGAAAACAGTGCAATGTAAAGGTGCCGCTCTATATTCAAGCCCGTTTTCAGGACATTGAAAAGCGGTGGAAATCCACCCCCGGGCTGGAAAAGCGAAGTTTCCACGGCTGGGTGGTTACCAATACCCGGTTTACCAAAGATGCCATGGATTACGGCAGATGTATCGGACTGAGGATGGTGAGCTGGGATTATCCAAAAAAAGAAAGCCTGAAAGACATGGTGGAACAAACCGGTCTTTTCCCGGTTACGGTGCTTACGTTGCTCAATCGCAAACAGAAACAGGGTTTGCTGGATAAGGAGATCGTTCTGTGCAGGCAACTGCTGGAAAAGCCCGGAATACTGAACACCCTGGGGCTTAAAGGAAATAAAATTGACAAGGTGCTGGATGAAGCGCGTGCACTGGTTGAGGCATAAGTGCGCTGGTTGAGGCATAAGTGCGCTTTCGCATCCCAAAAAAACGAAAAGAGATGAAAAAGAAAACATTGTTGATTGCTTTGTGCTGGTTGTTTGTACTCACCGGCTACGGATTGCCCCTGCAGGCGCAGGAGACACCTGAGCGGGTGGAGCCTCCGTTCTGGTGGACGGACATGGTTCACACGGAATTGCAGATCATGGTCTATGCGGATCAAATCGGGGCCACCAGGGTGGACATTGACTACCCGGGGGTACACATCAGGGAGGTGGTGGCTGTGGAAAGTCCCAATTACCTGTTTATTTATTTGGATATCAGGGATGCCCGGCCGGGTACCCTGCCTATCCGGTTCATGTCGGAAGGGGAGGAAGTATATACTTACAATTACGAGTTGAGGGAACGTGACCCGGATGCGTATTACCGCGAGGGGGTGGATGCTTCAGATGCTATGTACCTGCTGATGCCGGACCGTTTTGCCAACGGTGACCCTTCGCTGGATGACCAGCCCGGGATGCTCGAGCGGGCAGACCGAAGTGATCCGGACGGACGCCATGGGGGCGACATCCCGGGAATTATCAACAACCTGGATTACATTGCCGGGATGGGATTTACCGCCATGTGGCTGAATCCGGTGCTGGAAAACGACCAGCCAAGATACAGCTACCACGGGTATGCGACCACCGATTATTACAAGATCGATCCCCGGTATGGTACCAATGAAGATTACCGGCGCATGGTCCGGGAAGCGGAAGAAATGGGGATCAAGACCGTGAAGGATATTATCCTGAACCATTGCGGTCATTACCACTGGTGGATGGAGGATTTGCCTTCACCCGACTGGCTCAACCAGTGGGATGAGTTTACCCGTACCACTTACCGGATGACCACCATTGTGGATCCGCATGGCTCCCGCCATGACTATGAGCGAATGGTTGATGGCTGGTTCGATACCAATATGCCCGACCTGAACCAGCGCAACCGTCTGCTGGCCCGCTACCTGAAACAAAACAGCGTCTGGTGGATTGAGTTTGCAGGAATTCACGCCATCCGGATGGATACCCAGCCTTATGCCGATCGCTTTTTTATGTCGGACTGGGCGCATTATGTGCGGAACGAGTATCCGAATTTCAATATTATCGGGGAGGCCTGGTCGGGAGTGCCGGCCATCACAAGTTATTACCAGGGCGGGGTCGATAACCATGACGGCTATGATTCAAATTTTCCCTCCCTTTTTGACTTCTCGCTGTATGATGCCATCGGTCAGGCTTTCAATGAAGAGCAGGGCTGGGGCTCCGGGATGATGCGATTGTATAACAGCCTGGCCCAGGACTTTCTTTATTCCGACCCTTACAGCCTGGTTGTATTCGGGAGCAATCACGATACCGACCGATTCTTAACCCGTCTGGAAGAAGACATCGATAAACTGGAGATGGCCCTGACTTTTATATATACTACCAGGGGGATCCCGCAGGTATATACGGGTACAGAGTTATTGAAAACGGCCTGGGAACATGATGGCCACGGTGAAATGCGCTCCGATTTTCCGGGTGGCTGGCCGGATGACCCGGTTAACAAATTTACCCGTGAAGGACGTACCCCTGATCAGAATCGCATCGTGGACCATATTACTGCCCTGGGTGAGTTCAGGAAAGACAACCCGGTGCTGCATTACGGCTGGCTGCTTCATTTTGTGCCCGAGGACAATGTGTATGTGTACTTCCGCTATGATGAAACAGACACCATCCTGGTAATCCTCAATAACAATGACGAAGAATACCAGCTGGATATGACTCGGTTTGAAGAAGGTTGGGATGGTTCCTCCGGGGCAGAGGAAGTATTCACCGGCAGGGAGCGAAACGGTTTTGACAACTGGGATCTCCCCGCCAACTCTGCCAGTGTGTACCGGCTTAGGTAGTGGCGGTGGTTGGATTGCCCCGGGTTTGGTGATGGTGGTTGATGTGCTCCGGGTTTGCCAGTGGTGATCGATTTGTACCGGCTTTGGTGGTGGTCGATTTGTAACGGGTTTGGTAGTGGTGATCGATTTGCCCCGGCTGAGGGAGTGATGTTTGACGTATGTGCCTTCCCGGCGCAGCAGTGGCTGTGATTTAATGATGTTTCATAAGGATTAATGATGTAAATACAAGCTGAATGCAAACCCTGTCTGTGATCATTCCCGCCTATAACGAAGCCGCAACCATTCGCGCCATACTGGAGCGTGTGCTGGATGCTCCCCTTGAAGGCTTCAAAAAGGAGGTGGTTATTGTCAATGACGACAGCAAAGATGACACGGTGGACGTGGTGAACCGGTTTATGGAGGACCACCCGGAAGCCACTATCCGGTTGTACCATCAGCCGGGCAACAGGGGGAAAGGGGCGGCCCTGCACCGGGGTATACGAGAAGCAACCGGAGATTATCTGGTCATTCAGGATGCGGACCTGGAATATGATCCGCGGGAATATGAGCGGCTGCTTCAGCCTGTCAGGGAAGGGAATGCAGATGTGGTATACGGTTCCCGCTTTACCGGAGCCTATCCCAGGCGTGTGATGTTTTTCTGGCATACGGCTGGCAACAAGATCCTCACCTTTTTTTCCAACCTGTTCACCAACCTGAACCTGACCGACATGGAAACCTGCTACAAGCTATTCCGTGCCGATCTGATCAAGGGGCTCAGCCTGAAGGAGCAGCGCTTTGGCTTTGAGCCGGAGGTGACCGCCAAAATCTCCAGAATTCCCGGGGTGCGCATTTGTGAGGTAGGGATCTCCTATTACGGCAGGAACTACGCCGATGGCAAAAAGATCGGCTGGAGAGACGGCTGGCGGGCGTTGTGGTGTATATTGAGGTATAATTTGTAGGCGCTGCGCGCCTCCAGTTAGTCGGGGCTGGCGCCCCTCCGGTTAGTCGGCGCTGCGCGCCTCCAGTTGTTGGTTAGTCGGGGCTGGCGCCCCTCCAGTTGTTGGTTCTCATGGGCTGGAAACGGTGGGGGTAGCCCGAAAACATAGGAAGAGGCTAAGCAGTTGTTGGTTAGTCGGGGCTGGCGCCCCTCCAGTTGTTGGTTCTCAT
>PWHO01000235.1 GCA_003555385.1 Bacteroidales bacterium | reverse complement strand
GGCAATTTCCTGTAAATATTTATCAAGCGACGCGGTATCCCGGTTGGTAACCTGTTTGACTATTTTTAATTGTCTCATAGACTTAACCGATAGATGATGGGTGTAAATATACCCTATAATCCTTTAACGCCGCAAGAAAAAAAAGAGGAAAAACCTTAACGTTTATCTTCCCTCGGCAGCAGGGCTTTACGCGATAGTTTCAGCTTGCCTGTCTTTTTGTCTACGTCAAGCAATTTTACCTCTATCTCATCTCCTGCTTTAAATCCACCGTCTTCTACTTTTTCCAGCCTTCTCCACTCTATCTCACTGATATGGAGCAGACCTTCTTTGCCGGGAAGGATCTCTATGAACATTCCAAAGGGTACAACGCTTTTGACGGTTCCCTGGTAAACCTGTCCGATCTCCGGTACGGCAATGATGCCTTTGATCCGGTCTACCACATAATCGATGGAGTTCTTGTCTTCTGAAACAATGTCCACTACACCATAATCTCCGACTTCTTCAATGACAATGGTACTTCCACTTTCTTTCTGCAGTTCCTGGATGACTTTTCCTCCAGGGCCAATGATGGCACCGATAAACTCTTTGGGTACGGTGAGTTTGACAATGCGTGGAACATGAGATTTGTAATCAGTCCGGGGGCCTGCGATGGTTTTTGCCATTTCCTGCAGAATATGCACCCTGCCCTCTTTTGCCTGGGCCAATGCTTCTTCCAGCACCTCGTAACGCAGTCCGTCGATTTTTATATCCATCTGACATGCGGTAATCCCATCGGTTGTCCCGGTCACTTTAAAGTCCATGTCACCAAGGTGATCTTCGTCACCTAATATATCCGACAATACCGAATACTTCCCTGTTTCCGGGTCGGCAATCATTCCCATGGCGATGCCTGATACGGGTTTGTTGATTTTGATACCGGCGTCCATTAATGCCATGGTGCCCGCACAGACGGTGGCCATGGAAGAGGAGCCGTTGGATTCAAGAATGTCAGATACCAAGCGGATGGTATAAGGGTTGTCATTGCCGTCGGGCAAAATAGGCCGAAGTGCGCGCATGGCCAAATTTCCGTGTCCGATCTCGCGACGGCTGGTGAAACGCATCATTTTTACCTCACCCGTGCAAAACGGCGGAAAATTGTAGTGGAGCAAAAATTTACTTTTCCCTTCAATAACGGCACCATCAATAGTTTGTTCATCCAGTTTGGTCCCCAGTGTAACGGTGGTCAGTGACTGTGTTTCCCCGCGGGTAAAAATGGCTGATCCATGAGCCGCAGGCAGGTAATCCACTTCTGTCCATATGGGGCGTATTTCATTCGGTTTGCGTCCGTCGATTCGTGTCTGCTTTTCCAACACGAAATTGCGAATGGCGTTTTTCTGGATTTCACCATAATAAGATTTGATGAGGCCGGCTTTTTCTTCCTGTATCTCTTCGGGAAGACTCTCTTTAAACGTGGTCAGCACTTCGTCATAGGCATTCCTGCGCTCTTTTTTGTCAGTAATGATTTGTGCCGTCACATCATAGAGCTTTTGGTAAAGCTCTTCTTTCATTTGGGTGTAGAGTTCCTCATCTGTTTCAACCGGCGGATATTCACGCTTGGGTTGTGATTTGGATACTTCTTTGGCCAGGTCTATCTGAGCCTGGCACTGAAGTTTGATGGCTTCATGTCCTTTTTTGATGGCCTCGAGCATCTCCTGTTCAGAAACCTCTTGCATTTCACCTTCCACCATTACGATATTGTCCAGGGTACCGGCGATGATCATATTGATATCTGCCGATTCCAGCTCTGTAATGCCAGGATTTACGACAAATTCATTGCCGATGCGTGCGACCCTAACCTCTGAGATCGGGCCGTCAAAGGGGATGTCGGATACCGAGAGGGCTGCAGAAGCGGCCAGTCCTGCCAATGCATCCGGGAGTGTATCCTTCCCGGCTGATATCAGCGATATCAATACCTGGGTTTCTGCCTGGTAAAAGTCCGGGAACATGGGACGGAGCGCCCTGTCAACCAGGCGCGATATCAAAATTTCATGCTCTGAGGGCCGGGCTTCACGCTTGAAAAAGCCTCCCGGAAAACGTCCGGCAGCGGCATACTTTTCCTGGTAATCGACTGAGAGGGGGAGGAATGATTGTCCCTCTTTCACCTCTGATCTGGCAACCACGGTGGCCAGTAGCATGGTGTCACCCATGCGCACCACAACGGAGCCGTCGGCTTGTTTTGCAAGTTTTCCTGTTTCGAGGGTGATCACTTTTCCGTCACCCAGGTCAATTTTCTTCTGGATACCAATTTGTGTACTCATCTGATTTCTGTCTTTCTTCTTAAATATGGTTGTCAACTAGATGCTTATATAAAAAAACAGGCAATTTCGCAAATTGCCTGTTTTTTCTTGAAAGTCGATTATTTCCTGATGTTGAGTTTCTTGATAATCGCTCGGTAACGGTCAATCTCCGTGTTTTTTAGATAATTAAGGAGCTTGCGTCTTTTCCCGACGAGCAAAATCAACGATCTGCGGGTGTTGATGTCTTTTTTGTTTGCTTTTAAATGCTTGGTAAGGTGGTCGATACGGTGCGTGAATAGCGCAATCTGGCTTTCGGGAGACCCGGTATTTGTTTCTTCACCGCCATGCTCATTGAAAATATTCTTCTTGATTTCCGGACTTAAATACATGATTTTGAATGATTTATTTTTTGTTCGTTTTCTTAATGTTTCTGCCTTAAGGCCTGCGAAATTACGAAGGTTTTTTTAGTTTAACAAATATTTTTAATTATTATTTTAAGGGGCCGGGGTGATTCTTTTATAAGGGCTGATACGAATCCCAGCTTTTTATTTTCAGGTCATCGATCCTGAGCTGACAAAATGCGTGGATAAATGCACTTGCAAGCCTGGCATTGGTGATCAATGGAATATTACAGTCTATGGCGTTCCTACGGATGGAGTAGTCGTTGGAAAGTTCAATGCGTGTATGATCTTTCGGAATATTAACGACCAGGTCAATGTAGTTTTCGCGCAAGTAGTCCAGTACATTGGGTTTTTCTTTTTCATCCGGCCAGTGCAGGGTGGTTGATGGGATCCCGTTTAATTCAAGAAAACGTGCCGTTCCTCTTGTAGCAAAGAGGTTGTAATTGTTTTTCACAAGCATGTTACAGCTGTTGATTAGCTCAACTTTTGAGCGCATGGGGCCTGTACTGAGCAGAATGTTGCGTTTTGGGATGGTATAACCGACAGCGAGCATGGCCTTAAGAATTCCTTCGTAATAGGAGTCCGCAAGGCATCCCACTTCCCCGGTGGACGCCATTTCTACTCCCAGTACAGGATCTGCTTTTGCCAGGCGGGAAAAACTGAACTGCGGTGCCTTAACGCCCAGATGGTCAATTTCAAAGATGGAGTGGCGTGGTCTTTCAGCACTTTTTCCCAACATGACCTTTGTGGCCATTTCGATTAGGTTAAAGCGGAGAACCTTGGAGGCAAAGGGGAAGCTGCGGGATGCCCGAAGGTTGCACTCGATCACCTTTACCTGGTTGTCTCTTGCCAGTAATTGCATGTTGAACGGTCCTGAAATGTGCAATTCTCTGGCAATTGATTCACTGATCTTCTTAATCCGCCGGATGGTTTCAAAATAGATTTTCTGTGGCGGCATCACCATGGTGGCATCTCCAGAATGGACACCGGCGAATTCTATGTGCTCTGATAATGCATAAGTCAGAATTTCACCTTTGTCTGCCACTGCGTCAATCTCTATCTCTTTGGCTTCCTCAATAAATTCAGAGACCACTACCGGGTATTGTTTGGATACTTTTGTAGCCAGGGTAAGAAAATGGTGCAATTCCTCCCTGTTCGATACGACATTCATGGCTGCTCCCGAAAGCACATATGAAGGTCTGATCAGTAAAGGGAATCCCACTTTATCTGCAAATTTTTCAATATCCTCAATATTTGTAAGTTCTTTCCACCTTGGCTGATCAATGCCCAGGTTGTCGAGCATCCCGGAGAATTTATGTCGATTTTCGGCACGGTCTACCGAAAGAGGGGAAGTGCCCAATACCGGCATATTGTGATTATGCAGACGCATGGCCAGGGTATTCGGGATTTGCCCTCCTGTGGCTACAATTGTTCCACGCGGATTTTCGAGCTCCAGGATGTCCAGCACCCTTTCCAGTGACAATTCGTCAAAATATAACCGGTGACATACATCATAATCTGTACTCACAGTTTCCGGGTTATAATTGATCATTATGGCGCGTAACCCTTCCTCTGAAATGGTTTTCAGGGCGTTTACCCCGCACCAGTCAAACTCCACGCTGCTTCCGATCCTGTAGGCCCCGGATCCGAGAACCACCACTGAATTTTGATCATCCGGGAATTCCACGTCATGCTGGCTGCCGGCATAAGTCAGGTACAAATAATTCGTTTGTGCAGGATATTCAGCCGCCATGGTATCGATCTGTTTGACGCAGGGTACAATTCCCCTTCGCTTCCTGACCTGGCGTAATTGTTTGATGTGGTCTTCGATTTGATCGTTTTCTGAGCGAAGAACCAGCCTGACCACCTGGAAATCGGAGAATCCGCGCACTTTGGCCTCACGCAGGAGCTTGTCGGGGATTTCCTCCAGCTGCCGGTATTCGGCAAGCAGGCCTTTGACATGGTGAATATGGTGAAGTTTTTCCAGAAACCACATGTCTATTCGGGTAAGCCGTTGGATTTCCTTCAGATCAATCCCGTCTTCCAGGGCCGCTTCAATGGCATAAATGCGCATGTCGGTTGGATACTCCAGTGCGGCTTTGATGTCATCAAAATGGATGTCATTGTTTCCTACAAATCCATGGGTGCCCTGGCCGATCATTCTCAGACCTTTCTGAATGGCTTCTTCAAATGTGCGCCCAATAGCCATCACCTCACCCACACTTTTCATGCTGCTGCCGATCTCCCTGGTTACTCCCTGAAATTTCCCCAGGTCCCACCGTGGAATTTTGCAGACAACATAATCCATTGCCGGTTCAAAAAACGCCGTTGTGGTTTTTGTTACGCTGTTTTTCAGCTCATGTAATCCGTAACCCAGGCCCACTTTTGCCGCCACATGGGCCAGGGGATAGCCGGTGGCCTTAGAAGCAAGCGCACTGGATCGGGAAAGCCTGGCATTGACTTCAATGACACGGTAGTCCATTGATCCGGGGTCCAGTGCATACTGTACATTGCACTCACCCACTACACCAATATGGCGGATGATCTGTATGGCCACCTGGCGGAGAAAATGATACTCATCGTTTGACAGGGTTTGTGAGGGGGCTACCACGATGCTTTCGCCGGTGTGAATTCCAAGGGGATCCAGATTTTCCATATTGCACACGGTGATGCAATTGTCATAGCGATCCCTGACCACTTCATATTCTACCTCTTTCCACCCCTTCAAAGACTCTTCGACCAATACCTGGGGAGCATAAGCAAAAGCATTTTGACAGAGGCCGGTCAATTCCTGCTCATTGGAGGCAAACCCGCTGCCCATTCCTCCCAGGGCATAGGCTGCCCTTACAATTACAGGAAAACCAATCTCGCGGGCCGATGAGCGTGCTTCCGGCAATGAGGAGGCTGCCAGGCTTCTTGCTGTTTTTACCCCAATTTCCTTGAGTTTGCGGCAAAAAATATCCCGATCTTCAGTTGCCTGAATGGCCTCCACCGGTGTTCCCAGAACTTCAACTTGTTCCCGCTGCAGCACCCCGGAATGGTGTAATTCAATGCCACAGTTCAGGGCGGTTTGTCCGCCGAATGCCAGCATGATTCCCCGGGGCTTTTCTTTCCTGATCACTTTTTCCACAAATCCCGGGGTTACCGGCAGGAAATAGACCTTGTCTGCAATTCCTTCGGAAGTTTGTACCGTGGCGATATTGGGATTGATCAGTATGGTTTCTGCCCCTTCTTCCCTGAGGGCTTTTAGGGCCTGAGATCCCGAATAGTCAAACTCTCCGGCTTCACCTATTTTCAGGGCTCCTGAGCCGAGTACCAGGATTTTTCCCGGCGCTTTGTACTGGTGGTTTTTTGACATGTTGGCTGATTTGGGCATTGATCAGGATTTGTATTCGATTACTTTATTCATGAACTGGTCAAACAAAAACGCAGTATCCGTTGGCCCGCCGGAGGCCTCCGGGTGAAACTGGGTGGCAAAGAAAGGCTTGTGGCAGTGCCGTATTCCTTCGCAGCTCTGATCGTTCAGGTTAGAGAAATACGGGATCCAGTCGTTGCCCAGGCTTTCACTTTCCACTGCGTAGCCATGGTTTTGTGAAGTGATGTAGCAACGGTTGGTATCATGGCAAATAACAGGTTGGTTATGACTGCGATGACCATATTTCAGTTTGTATGTGCGGGCTCCGGCAGCAAGGGCCATGAGCTGACTGCCCAGGCAAATACCAAAGACCGGAACCTGCTGTTGCAGTGCAAATCTCAGGTGGGCAATTGCAGGCCGGCACAATGCCGGGTCTCCCGGGCCATTAGAGATCACCAGTCCGTCAAATTGTTCCCCCGTATAATCATAATCCCACGGAACACACCGTATCGTGGTGTCATAATTCAACAGGTTCCTGATGATATTATACTTAACCCCGCAATCAACCAGGAGGATCCGGCAGGACCCGTCTCCGTAGGTTCTGACCTCTTTGGTGCTGACATGTGCTGTCAATGGAACTTTTTCAGGTTCCGGCCATGCGATGTCCCGATTGGCTATCACAATTTTTCCCTGCATACTTCCCTGTTCCCTCAGTATTTTCGTTACCGCTCGGGTGTCAACTCCATGAATTGCCGGGATGTGATGTCTGTTCAGCCACTGCCCCAGGCTTTCTCTGGCACTCCAGTGGCTGAATTTTTCGGAATAATCTGTGATGACCAGTCCCTGAATATGGATCTTTTCTGACTCAAACCCGCTGATCAGCCCTTTTCGCAGGCCGGGTTCCGGTATGCCGTAATTCCCGACGAGCGGATAAGTAGCTACCAGGATTTGCCCGTAATAGGAAGGATCGGTCAGGCTCTCAGGATAAGCAGTCATTGCCGTGTTAAAAACTACCTCGCCGGTTACTGGTTGGGGATGACCGAAAGATTTTCCCGGAAACGAACGGCCGTTTTCAAGGATAAGTGCGGCATTTTGTTCATGCATGAAGGTTGGGTTCACTATTTAAGTTCATTAATTGATGGATTGACTTTTCTGCTTCTTGAAAGGGGATCATGGATTTTACATGATGAAATTTATCCCTGATCATCTGAAACCCTGGGTTGCCGGTGCTTCCAATGTGGGTGTGCTTCAGGGGTGGGGCAGTCGAAAACTCTCCACCCTGGATGCTCGCAGCAACCTGCATATATGCGTCCCTGAACGGAACGCCTTTTATTACGCGTCTGTTGATCTCTTCCACACTGTATATTTTCTGATAACGGGAATCCTTTTCGATACCGGTTTTTATCCTGATATGCCTTATAAGAAGTTCAGTCATTGACAGGCATTTTTTCAGGGTGCCCACAGCAGGAAAAAGTTTTTCCTTGGTTAATTGCAGGTCGCGGTGATAACCAGTGGGTAGATTAATGGTCAGGGTGCTGAGTTCCATTGGAAGGTTTTGCATCAGGTTGCAATATCCTCTGATCAATTCTGCCAGGTCCGGATTTTGTTTGTGGGGCATGATACTGGAACCTGTGGTAATTTCTTCCGGGATATGAAAAAAATCGAAGTTTTCCCCGGAAAACAGGCAAATGTCGCCACTGAGTTTTGAAAGCGTTGCGGCCACAGAAGCCATGGCAGTGGCAAAAGCTTTTTCCGCTTTTCCCCGGGTCATTTGTGCATAGATTGAATTCACATTCATTTCTTCAAAGCCCAGCAGCCGGGTGGTCAGTTCCCTGTCGACCGGAAATGATGAACCATAACCGGCGCCTGAGCCAAGCGGATTCTGGTCGACCATGCCATATGCATATTGCAATGCCCGCATATCGTCGGTCAGGCTCTCGGCAAAAGCGGAAAACCAGAGTCCGAAGGTGGATGGCATGGCTGCCTGCATATGGGTATATCCCGGCATGAAGTGGTCACGGTGGGATTCGCTTTTTTGCATAAGCAATTGGAATAAAGCTTCCATTTTCCGGATCAGTTTCCCGATCTCACGGCGCATGTAAAGCCGCAGGGCAAGGAGCACCTGGTCGTTTCTTGAACGCCCCGTATGGATTCTTTTCCCTGTTTCACCAAGTGCTTCTGAGAGTATGGATTCAATGAAGCTGTGAACGTCTTCGGCCTCTTTGTCAATGATTAATTTGCCCTCCTGGCAATCTCTGTATAGTTTTCTTAACAATCTGAGGGTAGCCTTTGATTCTGAGGGTGAAATCAACCCTGTTTTTCCCAGCATGTATGCATGCGCAGTTGTCCCTGCCAGGTCGGCCCACAAAAGGTGCTGGTCAAGTTTATGGTCATGACCAGTTGTAAATTCCCAAACTTCCTGGTTGGTAGTTTTTTCTTTTTTCCAAAGGGTCATAATTGGTTGTTTTGGGATGAGCTTACCGGGTCT
This sequence comes from Bacteroidales bacterium, assembly GCA_003555385.1. GTDB lineage: Bacteria > Bacteroidota > Bacteroidia > Bacteroidales > UBA7960 > PUPG01. Next base: position 214 of record PWHO01000235.1, on the reverse strand, counting down.
TTTCCGGTTTTCCGGAGAATGGTATGGTGTGCCATCAGGCGTATGGCATTGATTTTTATAAAACCTTCGCTATCCTGCTGATCAAAGCCTCCCTCGATATCCATACTTGAAAGATCCTGGTTGTATAAAGAGCTGGGTGATTTCCGGCCCCTGACGATCACATTGCCCTTGTAAAGGTCCAGATCCACCACGCCATCAATCAATTCCTGGCTTT
>PWHO01000101.1 GCA_003555385.1 Bacteroidales bacterium | reverse complement strand
TATCTTTCTTTACATTCTGTTCACCAAATCCAAAACAGATGAAAACAAAAGCAAAGTTCTTACTCGCCCTTTTTATTTTTGCCGTGTTTGCTTTCCAGGGATGCAGGTCTCAGGGGTTATGCCCGGCTTATTCTGATGCAGGGGAAGAAACCAGGGAAGAACAGTCGGTCGATCACACATAATTTTTTGAATTGAAGTCAAGTCGTTCTACATACCTCAGGAAGCCTGAATGGTTACGTACACAGCTAACCAGGGCACAGGATTACAGCCGCGTGAAAGACACCCTCAGCAACGGGAGCCTGCACACGATTTGTGAAAGCGGTGCATGCCCAAACAAGGGTGAATGCTGGCGTGAAGGTACCGCCACATTCATGATTCTGGGTGAGATTTGCACGCGTAGCTGCCGTTTCTGCAATGTTAAAACCGGTAAACCCCTGCCTCCGGATCCGCTTGAAGCAGAAAAAGTGGCCGCCGCTGTGAAGGAAATGGGAGTTAAGCATTGCGTGATCACAAGCGTTGACCGCGATGATATTCCCGACGGAGGAGCTTCCGTATGGGCAGAAACCATCAACGCTATCAGGCAAACGGCTCCCGGCACAACGATTGAAGCCTTAATCCCGGACTTTAAAGGAAATGCAATTAATATTCAGAAGGTTGTGGATGTCGGACCCGAGGTGATCAGCCATAACCTGGAAACGGTGAAACGGCTGACAAAAGAAGTGAGGGTTTACGCCAATTACGCCACCAGCCTGGACGTATTGAAATATATTGCACAAAACAGTTCAATCCGGACAAAATCAGGGATCATGCTCGGTCTGGGGGAAACAGAGGAAGAAATTCGGGAAACCATGGATGATCTGCGGAAGGTGGACTGCCAGGTAATCACCCTGGGACAATACCTGCAACCCTCAGTCCGGCACCTGCCTGTGCAGAAATACGTACATCCTGATGATTTTGACCGCTATGGAGCAATCGCCAGGGAAAAAGGGTTCCGTTTTGTGGAAAGTGCCCCGCTGGTGCGATCCTCCTATCACGCCATTAATCATGTTCAATAGAAAAGGCTGATTCAGGTGCTGACACATTTCTTCATATTGCTATTGAAATTGGTGATTTCCGTTAACGGGATGCATGCTTTACTCAGCAACGACCATGATGTACTTCCCGGTGCATGGCAAACCAACGCCTATTTTCATTTACTTGAGGGTAAACAGGTGGCTGTGGCCGGTAACCATACTTCAATGGTCTCTGGCACCCATCTGGTAGACACACTGCTTTCCTCAGATATCAACGTAGTAAAGGTGTTCAGCCCGGAGCACGGATTTCGCGGAAGGGCTGCCGACGGAGAACATATAGATGACTCCACAGATCCGCAAACCGGAGTTCCCATTGTCAGTCTTTACGGAAACAACCGGAGACCGACCCGTGAGCAACTCGCTGTGGTGGACGTGATCCTTTTTGATATGCAGGATGTGGGCACAAGGTTTTACACCTACATCTCTACGATGACCTATATTATGGAAGAAGCAGCGGTGAAAGGAATACCCGTGATCATTCTCGACCGGCCCAATCCGAATGGCCATTATGTCGACGGGCCTCTACTTGAACCTGAACACGCCTCCTTTGTGGGCCTGCACCCGGTTCCGGTTGTCCATGGGATGACCATCGGTGAATACGCGTTGATGGTCAATGGTGAAGGATGGCTGAAAGATGACAGAAGAGCTGACCTGCGGGTTGTTCCCGTGGCTCACTATTACAGGGAAGTACGGTATTCCCTTCCGGTCGCACCTTCACCAAACCTTCCCAATATGCGTGCAGTATATCTTTACCCGTCACTATGCTTTTTTGAAGGTACTTCAGTCAGTTTAGGCAGGGGCACCGACAAGCCTTTTCAACAATTCGGACATCCCGACCTGCCTGCTTCCGCTTATCCACACCAGTTTACCCCTGAAAGTCGCCGGGAGTCTGTCAACCCGCCCCAAATAGGGGAGGAGTGCAAGGGATTAGACCTGGGGCAGCTGGATGAGGATGATCTGGCGAGAAAAAAACGAATCAACCTTGAATACCTGCTGGAGGCATACCGCCATTTCCCGGATAAAAGCCGGTTTTTCAACACCTACTTTGAGCAACTGGCCGGAACCAGCCGGTTACGCAAGCAGATTGAGGCAGGATATTCCGCCTCAGCCATCAGGGCTACCTGGGAAAATGACCTGGAAGCGTTCAGGCAACTACGCAGTGCTTACCTGTTGTACCCGGAGGAGAACTAAACCACCTGATACGTCATGTATAACACTCATTCAGAGGGCAATAAAATTCGCAAAGTGTATCTGTACTTTAAGTCTTCGCTGACCTGTACAGAACATCCGGGAGAACGCTCAGCAATCACCAATGAAATCTTTTTCCGTTTGTTGGGTATTGCGGCCGACCGCAGGGTGACAGAACCAGATATAATACTCTCAGCCAATGATATTGACAGACTCACAAAAGCACTGGAGCGCCTGAATCAATATGAACCCGTCCAGTACATTACAGGGATTACTGAATTTGACGGGCTGCCAATACATGTAAGACCTGGTGTGCTGATTCCCCGTCAGGAAACAGAAGAACTGGTACAGTGGGTAAGCGGACATCTGAAAGATCAGGTGAATGAACGGATCCGGCACGGCACAATACTGGACGTGGGAACGGGAAGTGGATGCATTGCCATCGCCCTGGCATCAAAGTTTCGCGGCAACCGGATTAAAGCCTGTGATATAAGTGAAGTATCACTGGAGGTTGCAAAGCATAATGCCTTGTTAAACAAGGTAGATATAAATTTCTTTGTTTGTGATCTGATGGAAGATAACGCCAGTGAATTATTGCCTTCCTCGCTGGGATGCATTGTGAGTAATCCACCCTACGTCACAGAATCTGATAAATCCGAAATGGCCCGGAATGTCCTGGACTATGAACCTGGTGGGGCACTGTTTGTCCCGGAAAATGACCCGCTGATCTTCTACAGGCAGATCGCCAAAAAAGCCTTTGACTGGTTGCTTCCGGGAGGATTTGTTTTCCTGGAGATCAATGAAAAACTTTCCGGAGAAACCATGGGTCTTTTTAAAAGTCATGGGTTTACAGATATTGCCTGCCGCCGCGATATCAATAACAAAGACCGCTTTATCCGCGCCCGAAAACCTGAGAAATAAAGAAATTATTCGTTCAGTGCTTCCCTGATGGCAGACACAAACTCATCAATGTCGTTTTCCGTTGTTTTATAGCTGGTCATCCACCTGACTTCGTTTTTCGCTGCATCCCAGGTGTAAAAATAATATTGACGCTGAAGCTTTTCAATGGCTGTAGCTGAAAGAGAAGCAAAAACGGCATTTGTTTCCACTTTTTGGGTAATCTGAACTCCTTTAATGTTTCCGGCTTTTCCCGCCAGACAGGCCGCCATGGCATTGGCATGCCTGGCATTGTTCAGCCAAAGGTCGTTGGATAACAAGGCATTGAATTGCGCGCTGATGTACCGCATTTTCGAAGTCAGCTGCATGGATTGCTTCCGTGTATATTCAAATCCTTCAGCGATTTCAGGATTCAGGAAAACAACGGCTTCGGCTGCCATGGCCCCGTTTTTGGTTCCCCCGAAAGAAAGCACATCAATGCCGGCATGTGAGGTAATTGCTGCCAGTGGTACATCCAGCGCGGCAGCGGCATTGGCCAGCCGGGCTCCGTCCATGTGCAGGTACATCCCGTATTCTTTGGCAAAAGCCGAAATTTCTCTCAGCTCCCCGGGCTGATAAACAGTCCCCATTTCTGTAGATTGGGTAAGGGAAATCACTTTCGGCTGCACATGATGCTGGAAACCTACTGACTTCAATAGAGGCAGGATTTGATCGGGCCTGATTTTTCCATCCGTCGTAGGAAGGGCCAGCAGTTTACAACCGGTTCCCTTTTCCGGTGCGCCGCATTCATCATTTTCAAGATGCGCTTTGTCGGCACACACAACAGCCTGATAGGGCCTGGCAATGTGCCCCAGGGCAGCCACATTGGCACCTGTACCGGTCAGCATCGGAAAAACCCTGGCTTCCTCTCCGAATTGTTCCCGAAACAACTTTTCTGTTTCCAGGGTATAAATATCATCACCGTATCCGATGGCATCTCCCTGGTTTGCTTCCGTAATGGCACGCATCACGGCATCGTGCACCGGTGCATTATTGTCACTGGCAAAACTTTTTAATGATCGCATATTGTTTTAGTTATAAATGTCATTTTACAATAAATCTCGGAATGTCGGCAGGCAACCGGGTCAGCAGCTGATAATTGAGCTGTTCACTCATCTCGCAAAAAGATGAAATGCTGATACTCATGCGGTTTTGTGTTCCGATGATCACCACTTCATCGCCTCTTTCCACATTGGGTATATCCGTGACGTTTACCGTCATTGTATTCATCGTGACTGTTCCGATCACAGGCACCCTGCGACCCCGGATAAGGACACGTCCGGTGTTGCTCAGGGCCCGGCTGAATCCGTTGGCGTATCCCACCGGAATGATGGCGATTTTTATTCTCTTATTCGCCAGAAAGGAACTACCGTAACCGACAAACTTGCCCTTTTCAACGGTTTTCACCACCATTACCTTTGATTTCCATGAAAGCATCCTTTTCAGGGGATTGGTTTCTTTCACATCCTTACGGAATCGAAACATGTGGGTCTCCGGACTGGGCCAGAAACCATACTGTGAAATTCCGAACCTTACCATATCCATAATCGTATTCGGATAGATCAGGGCCGAAGCTGAACCGGCGGTATGACGAAGCCTGGGTATAAGGTTATGCCTGGTGAAATACCTGCTGAATTTCCGGTAAAGGGTGATCTGGTTCCGGATACGCAGATAATTGGCAAGGCTTTCTGCACCGGCATAATGGGTACACAACCCTTCAAATTCAAAATGCGCTCTTTCTTGCTTGAGGTAACCCACCAACTCTTTCACCGTATCATACTCAAATCCCGTCCGGTGGAAACCGGTTTCCACCTCAATGTGCAACCTGGCCTTTTTCTTCAGCATTCTTGCGGCCTCCAGGGATTTATGCAGCCGATCCATTTCAAACACAAAAAACTGGATGTCGTTTTTAATGGCCCACTCTATTTCAGCATCATCCAGCATGCCCATGATCATCACCTGGCTGTGTGGAGACATCACCTTCAGGGCATCGTTGGCCTCTTTGGCGGAAAAAACCGAAAAATGACTGATCCCTGCTTCTTCGGCGAGGGGAATGACATTCTCTACGCCGTGACCATAAGCGTTTCCCTTGACCACGGAGGAAAAAATTGTATCCTTGCCAATGATGTTCTTCAGATAACGGATGTTGTTCCTGTATGCCTTACGGCTGATCTCAATATAGGAAGTATGAAACATCTTTACTGTAGTTTGACTATTTGATCGGCAATATGATAAAACATCCCGATGCCGGTGGCTATGATGTCATCGGGAAAATCATAATCGTGATTGTGCAGGTTTGGGTGGTCTTTCCCGGACCCGATCCCGAAAAGGGCCCCTTTATATGTACCGGTAAAATGCCCGAAATCCTCGGACCAACGGAAGGGCTCAGGAACCGTTATGGCATTTGCCCCGGATTCACGGACGGCTTCAGAGAGAATTTCCGAAACTTCGGAATGATTGACAGTGGCAGGAAAAACCTCAGTGTAACTGATTCTGTATGATATATCATATTTATTTGAAAGATCCTTTACGCACTTTTCAGCCTTCTCTGTCAGCTGATCCATATCTTTGTCAAGGTATGTACGTAATGTAGCCATCAGCAATGCTTTACCGGGGTTGGTTCCAAAGGCTACTTCACCCAGTTTTGCGTGAATGATGGTGAGAAGGGTAAAATCATCAAAGGCCTTCTTGTTTGCGGAAATTTCCGTGAGATCATCGATCAGGCTGGTCAGCATACGCACAGGACTGTTTCCCTCTTCAGGATGGGCGGCATGGGAAGACTTGCCCTCCATCTGGATAACCATTCCTTTGGAGGCCGATGCAAAGGGGCCTTCCCGGAGTACAACCTGCTTTTTTTTAAAACCGGGAAGGTTGTGAAATGCAAACACATAATCGGGTTTAATCGCAGCGAATTTTTTGTCCTGAATCACTTTGGAAGCACCTTGGCCATTCTCCTCTTCAGGCTGAAAAAGCAAGATGACACGTCCTTTTTTTGGTCGTTGTTCTCTAAGTACACTGGCCAAACCTCCAAGTACAGCCATATGGCCGTCGTGTCCGCATTTGTGAGAGACTCCGTGGTGCTGGCTGCGGTGGGTGAAATCATTTACCTCTTCAATGGGCAGGGCATCCAGGTCTGCGCGGAACAGCAAGGCAGGACCCTCATTTCCGGAATCATAAACGGCTGCCAGGCCGTGTCCACCAATGTTTTCAATGATTTTATCAGGCTGCTGCCCGGAGAGGAATTTTATGATCCGGGTGGCTGTCTGCTTTTCCTGCCCGGAAAGTTCGGGATAACGGTGCAGACTTTTCCTGAGCTGGATGGCCTTTCCCAGGCATTCTTCAGTGATAACAGGCGTCATATTTTGAACTTTACCCAAAGTTATGGAGTTTCAGCGATGAAACAAACAGCATATTTGCCGGATTAATTCCTGGCCACCAGCAACACCGCCCTGAAGAGTTTAAAAGCTTCAATAAAGTCGTCCCGGGTAAACTCAACACTTCTGGGGCCTGTTCGTTTTACATCCGGGATCAGTTCGGCCGCTTCTGCCTGTGCACTATAGAGGAAGGTAACCTCAAATACGGCAGGCGATTCAGGATGACGCACCTGCGCATTGCCCAGTCCATTCAACGCTTCAGTGGTTTTTTCACGGATCAGTTCGGCCGCCCGTACCGGTACCAGGGTATTTGCTGCAGTTCTGCCAATCCCTTCTTTGACTGCAGCAGTTACAAGGTGATCTCCGATCATTTCCCTGGCTTGCTCACAAAAGTTTTTGTCGCCGGCCACCATCACCACAGGAACGCCAAAATATCCTGCAATCAGGGAATTGACTTCTGCTTCACCCATTTCTGTACCGTTCACCTTTAGTGAAAACACCGATGCACTGGAATATGTGTGATCCAATACCCCGTCAAAGGAACCCGCTTTGGTATGGTATCCGATAAAGATAACTGCATCGAAAGATTCGTCCAGCCCCTCCATCATGCTCAGGGGTTTGGGACTGCCGGTAATCAAACGGGCTTCCGGATGCAGGTCAGAAGCGATAATATTTCGCATCCCACCATGAGAGTCATTCACCACTACCTCAGTGGCTCCTGCATCAAGGGCACCCTGAATGGCGGCATTTGCCTCGCTGGTCGTCCACTGCCTGGCCAGCTGATAATCCTGACCGCCGGCGCGTACCTGATCGGAGGCTACAACCCCTGCAACACCCTCCATATCAACAGAGATGTATACGCTCAATTGATCGGATGCAGATGCATTAAACTGGAGAAATAGTAAGCTTGCAAGCAGCAAAGCTGCAATAGAAAATCCCTGGCGGTTCATGCGCTTTTGAATTGGTGAATAATTTTTCAATTACAAAGAAAAGCATAATAAATGAACATGGCCAGGATTTTCAGGGACTGTTAGTCCGGGAAACGTACAGTAATCGTTTCGGCAATATTAAGGGCTGTGGTAATTGTTCCCAGGTCTTCGTAAAGGTTTCCGTTTTGCCCCGACCAGTGACTGTGCCCGACCGGAAGCATCATATATTCACCGATCCCGTCATCAAGGTCGACCAAAGCCAGGTACACCAGGGCAGGCTGACTGGATGACATGTAATGTTCGTCACCCGGGAATTTGTCATTTGTCCAGTATTCGTTCCAATCCCAGGACTGATTGAGTTCCAGCAGAAGATTGAATTTCCGGGGCAAACCCGGGCCCGTTTTGGAATGAAGCACAAAACTTCCTTTTGGGGTGGGCCCGGTAATTGCATCCGGGACAGGGTCGTCAGCGGTTGGCAGATAATAACCATCTTCAGCCCGGATACCTCTCTGATGCCCCCAGTAGGGGAGGGCGGCAGGACGCCTGACCGGACCGGGCTTCCATCTGCCTCCGGACGGGTCACCATGCCTGAAAACTCCGCGTCCTATGGATTCAGCCACGTATAATGTCCGGATATATCGACCTGCGGTGTCTTCAATCCACACAACCATCAATGGATGATTATGTTCCTTTCCCTCCCGGAAAATCACTTCCAAAACCGGGCCTGCGAAATCCTGAAGGGTATAGATTGTGTCAATCCTGCCGGTATCATTACTCCTTTGACCTCTCAATACCTGTCCGGAAACTTGTCGCCCGGGCAGGTTACCTGCAACGATTATTGCAGATAGGATCAAGGCAGCTGCATAGTAAACTATTTCTTTGATTTGCATGGCCCGCCGGTTTATAATTGTTTACAAAATAAAAATAATGCCGATGCTTGGCAATACACTACCAATGGAGTTTTCCAGTTCCTTCAGCTCATATCTCCGGATCCCGTTTTTTTCATACCGGATCGGATTACCTGCTGCATCCTCCTTGCGAACAAGAAATGGAGGCTGGGTGGCTTCAAAATTGTAGATGTTCTGCACATCCAGATACAACATCAGGGAAAAATTATCCAGGAAAAACTGTTTATCGATCCGTACATTCAACTCGTGAAATGAGGGAAGTCGCCTGCTGTTGAAACGGGAATAATCCAGGTAACCCATTCCCTGCACATCCCAGGCACTGACAATGC
>PWHO01000320.1 GCA_003555385.1 Bacteroidales bacterium | reverse complement strand
TGAGGTGGCCCGGGAATTCAATCAGTTTTACCACGACCATTCTATCCTGAATGAACCTGATCAATCTGTGAGTGATTTTCGTTTATGCCTTTCGGAGCTTACTGCACAGACCATACGTAACGGGATGGGTTTACTGGGTATCCGGGTGCCGGAGCGGATGTAACAGTTCCCTGCCGGGGGATGAAAAAGTTCCCTGCCGGGGATTAAAAAAGTTTCCGGCCGAAAAAAAAGCGGGCGTCATTGCCGGGTCATTTGGTTTGACCTTGCTGACGCCCGCTTCTTATTTGCGGTGTGGTTTCAGCCTGAATTTGCTGTATATCCGGACTGAATTTGCTGTATATCCGGACTGAATTTGTTGTATGTCCGGGGCGGGGCATGTTTATGACATGATCCATCTGCGGCCCGGTCAACTGATTAATTGATGTATATCGGTCCGTCGGGTCCGAGTGGGATACCCAGCCATACCCAAATCATGAGGGTAGCGATCCATATGATCCCCAGAATAATGGTGTAAGGCAGCATGGTGGAAATGATGGTTCCGATGCCGTACTTCTCATCATACTTTTGTGCAAAGGTTACGATCAGGGCAAAATAGCTCATCATGGGGGTGACCAGGTTGGTGAGGCTGTCACCGATACGGAATGCCGCCTGGGTGATCCCCGGGTGGTAGGCATTGTCAAGCAGCATCAGCATGGGGATGAATACAGGGGCAATGATGGCCCACTTGGCTGAGGCACTTCCCATGAACAGGTTGATGAAGGCCGATAACAATACAAAGGCACCGATGAGTACCGGCCCCGTAAGGCCAACGTCGCGCAGCCCCGCTGCGCCCTCGATGGCGATGACAAGGCCAAGGTTTGATTCATTGAAGAAATACACAAACTGGGCCGCAAAGAAGACCAGTACGATGTAGCCGCCCATACCTTTCATGGAGGCGATGATGTGCTTCATCAGGTCTTTGTCGTTGCGGATGGTGCCCACAATGCGCCCGTAAACCAGGGCGGGGATGAAGAAGAATAGCAAAATGCCGATGATGATGCCGTCAAAAAACGGGGAATGTAGAACGGAACCGGTTTCCGGGTCACGCAGCAGGCCGTTTTCCGGGATCACGGTCATGGCACCCAGGATCACAAAGGCGAGCGCTGCAATACCGGCCCACCTTAGTCCTTTGTGCTCTTCGGGTTTGAGTTGCTCGATGGCCAGGCGTTCTGCCGGGCCCTGGTATTTGCCCAGCCGGGGTTCTACGATGCGGTCGGTCACATAGGTACCCACGAACAGGACCACGAAACTGGAAATGATCATGAAATAGTAGTTGACTGCAGGGTTCACAACCATGTCCGGGATGATGAGTTGTGCGGCTGAGGTGGATATACCTGCCAGGATTGGGTCGATGGAACCAATGACGAAATTGGCTCCGAAACCACCGCTGACCCCGCAGAAGGCGGCGGCCAGCCCGGCCATGGGGTGTCGCCCGATGCCGTGGAAGATCATGGCTCCCAGCGGAATAAGGATCACGTAGCCTGCTTCAACGGCCAGGCCTGAGATGATTCCCGCGGTGACCACCGCTGCGGTGATCAGTTTCTTGGGGGCGCCCAGTACGAGTGCGCGGATCATTACAGCAAAAAGACCAGTGCCTTCTGCCAGCCCGATACCGATCATGACAACCAGTACATAACCCAGTGGCGGGAATTGCAGGAAGTTATCCAGCATACTGGTGTAAATCCAGCGAAAACCGTCGGCACTCAAAAGGTTATTGACTTCAATGACTCTGCCGTCAACAGGGTGGATGGCAGAAACCCCCAGCCAGTATGAAATGGCAGAAATCAGGATAACCAGCCCTGCCAGCATGGCAAAAATAGTGGCAGGGTGGGGAAGGCGGTTGCCCACCACCTCGATCACATCAAGTGACCTGGTGAAAAAACGTCCAAAGAAACTTTTCGGGTTCTGGGATGACATGTAGGAATTTATTTTGCGGTTAAAAAACTGACAGCCAATGGCCAATCACCATTGGCTGCCTTGTTGATTATTTCAGCTTTGTTTAGCGGATACCCAGCTCAGGATATTTTCCTGGCTTCTCATCACGTTCATTGCCTTCCAGCAGATAGAAATCAAACCATTCCATGGTGCGGACCAGGTAATCCAGCCTGTGCACATTTCTGGCGTTTCCATGTCCTTCATTGCCGTACCAGATCAGGCGTGTGGCTGCGCAACTGTGTAGTTTCAGTGCTCTGTACATTTCAAGGCTTTGTTGCGGGTGTACACGCGGATCGGCATCGCCGTGAAGGATCAGGGTGGGGGTGAGGCTGTGATGGGCGTATTTCACCGGGCTGCGACTGTACACATCTTCCCATTCCTCATGGTTCCAGTATCCCCAGTGCACCATGTAATCTTCCCATGGAATATCGGTGGTGTGTCGCTTGGACAATTGGTTGGAGATACCTACGAACATGACGGAAGCGGCGAAGCGGTCGGTATGGCGGGTGGCCGACCAGGCCGAGAAGTAGCCCCCGTATGATCCGCCGCCGATGCCTACGCGGTCGATGTCTACATAGCCGATCTCGATCAGGTGATCGATGCCGTCCAGTACGTCATCGTACTCCACGCCGACCAGGTCGCCGTAGCCGGCCATGGTGAAGTCCACACCGCGTCCGGAGCTGGCGCGGTAATTAGGCATGAATACAAAATAGCCCCTTGCTGCGGCCAGTTGACCCCAGCGGTTGTAATGAGTGTTCCATCCGTTTTGCACAGCCGCTTCCGGACCTCCGTGGATCCAGTTGATCAGCGGGTAGGTTTCCCCTTCCTGGTAATCGAGGGGGTAGATCAGCACGCCCTGGATGTCCATTCCGTCGCGGGCGTCATACACGATCTTGCGCTGCGGGGCCAGACGGATATCTGCCAGCCATGGGTTGTGGTCGGTATGACGCACCAGCTGGCCGGTATTCAGGCTGAAGGTGTAAAGTTCATTGGGATGTTCCCAGGTATTGCCCGACATGGCGATCATGTCGTCAACCAGCTGAAAGCTTCCAAATACCACCATTTCAGGTTCGATGAGGATGGTGCGGTCGTCTGCATCCAGGGGCAATTCGCTCAAAACGATGTCTACGCCTTCTTCAGCGGCATACAACAGGGTGTTGTCATCTTTCCATGCAAAGTCGATAACCGAAAGTTCCATCCCTTCCACGTAGTTTCGCAGTTCGTCGAATTCCAGTTCGGTGTCTACATCTATCACAAACAGGCTGCCTACCACGGCGTCTTCCATCATGCTTGCTGCGCGGAATGCCAGCTGTGTGCCGTCAGAATTGAAGGCCATGTTTCCCAGTTTGCCGGGGATTTCCATGATCATTTCAAATTCCCCGGTTTCCAGGTCTACCAGGTGGATGTCCTTGAACATGTAGCTGTCGTCTACCAGGTTGCGCGGGGCAATGGCTGCTGCGGCATGCCGTCCGTCGGGGCTTACCGTAAAATCAAAAACGGTACCACCTTCGGTGAGTTGACGGGCTTCGCCGGTATGCAGATCCTGTACATACAGGTTGCGGTGTACCCACTCCTCTTCAAATACTTCTACGCGAAGGCCCATGTCGCGCATTACGGCCTGGCCTTCCTTTCCCTGCCCCTGGCCCACAAAGGCGAGCCTGTCTTCATCAATAAAGGCATAGCTGATCACGCTGTTGAAGTGGCTGGTCAGCGCCCGGGGGGCACCACCCCGCAGGCTCATTTTGTATACTTGTATCCCGGAAGCTTCAGGCAGGTTGGCCCGGAAGGTTACGGCATCTCCCGCCGGAGTCCATCCTATCCCGAAGATACGTTGTTCACCTGTCATGAAGGGGAGAATTTCATCATTTTCCACATCATACACATAAAGTTCACGGTAGTCTGTTCCCGCATCGTGATCAAAGGGCCGGGGAACGTTCAGGGTGAAGGCGATGTAATTCTGGTCGGGTGATATGGCTGTTTCGCCTACTGTTTCAAGGTCAAGAACCTTGTGCGGGGTAAGTACGTTGTCTGCCTGAACAGCAGGAAGCGTCAACCATAGTAAAATGAATAAAATCGTAAGTTTTTGCATGGCTTTGTGTTTTTGTGAACATTAAGCAATCAGAAAATATCTTTTCACTTTCGTGATTGATCTCTGTAACCGCACAAATTTAATATTTTTTATAAAACGGGGTGGGGTGCTTCTGCAATCTTGCATCCGGGAAAAAGCAAGCCCAGGTCGTCAGCCGGAGGAGTAGTTGGGAAAAATCCGTATATGGCTGATCCGCTGCCGCTCATGGAGGCATAAGCGGCACCTTTTGCCAGCAGTGTTTTCTTGATTTTTTTTAACCCGGGATGTTTTCGGAAGATTGCATTTTCAAAATCATTGATCAATTGGCCCTGCCACATTGCTACGGGTTCCTGAAGCAAATCTGCGGGTTTCTTTTCGGGTTCTGCCGGGGTGACCAGCCTATAGGCCTCTGCGGTACTGATGTGAATGGGCGGAATGACGATCAGCAGGTGGTAATTGTCCAGGCCGATATGCCCTGCCGGGCGAAGGATGGTTCCTCTTCCCGAAGCCAGCATCGGTTGTTTGTGCATAAAAAATGGACAGTCACTGCCAAGTTGTCCGGCCAGAGAGGTCAACTCTTTTGGGGTGAGGCCTAAACGAAACAGTTCATTGAGCAATAAAAGCATAAAGGCTGCATCGGAACTGCCTCCCCCCAGTCCTGCACCTGCGGGGATTTTTTTGTGAAGATGTATGTGAACAGCAGGCAGCATGGAGGAAGTGCGCTGCCATATAATGTCCTTGAGTAGGTAATAGGCTCGAAGACAGAGGTTTGGCTTTCCGTCGTCTGGAAGCGGAATTCCGCTTTGTTTGAATCGCAATTGCTGATCCGGTGCCGGGATCGCCTCAAGAGCATCATACAGCCCGACAGGATAAAGCAACGTTTCTATGGTGTGGTAGTCCTGGCTGTTTTTTGTGCCGGGCCGACGGCTCTCCCGGGTTTCTGCTGTTTTTCCCCTGCCTGTAACCCTGAGGCCCAGGTTGATCTTGGCATGCGGAAATACAATCATGATTCCGTGGGTTTCTCAAAGATTTATCCCTGCATTTTCAGAAAATTGACTTCCTTTTCTGTCAGTTGCCTCCATTTTCCGCGTGGCAGGTCTTTTTTTGTCAGGCCGGCAAACATGACCCGGTCCAGCTTGGTTACTTTATAACCCAGCTGTTCAAAAATACGCCTGACAACCCGGTTTTGTCCGGAATGTAGCTCAATGCCTATTTCCTGCTTGTTTTGCGGGGTTGTATATGCGATGTTGTCAGGGGTCACCTTTTCCTGGTCAATTTGAACACCATCTGCAACCTGCTGCATGTGGTCCTTGCTGAGGCTCTTATCCAGCTGTACCTGGTAGATCTTTTTGACCTTATGTTTGGGATGGGTCAGCTTTTTGGTGAGTTCGCCGTCATTTGTTAACAGAAGCAGTCCGGTGGTATTCCTGTCGAGTCTTCCCACCGGGTAGAGTCTTTCCCTGAATGTACTGCCCAGCAGCTGGAGCACCGTTTTTCGTTCCTGGGGGTCATCAACGGTGCTGATATAGTCCTTTGGCTTATTCAGAAGCACATAAACCTTCTTTTCATTGCTCAGCCTCTGGTCACCGTAATGAACCACATCTCCGGGTTTGATTTTTGTGCCGAGGACGGTTACCACTTCACCGTTTACTTTAATTGCCCCGGTGGATATCAGTACATCGGCTTCACGGCGTGAGCAGACACCTGCATTGGCAATGTATTTATTCAACCGGATGGTTAAGTCTTCAGGGCCTTTCCTGGCAGCTGGCCGATGTTTTGATCCGCTTCGGGGTTTGCCTGCAGGATAGGGTCTGCCGGGTCTGCCTTGTCCGGCGGGTCTGCCTTGCCCGGTAGGTCTTCCCTGCCCGGTAGGTCTTCCCTGTCCGGCGGGTCTGCCTTGTCCGGCGGGTCTGCCTTGCCCGGTGGGTCTGCCTTGTCCGGTGGGTCTGCCTTGCCCGGTAGGTCTTCCCTGTCCGGTGGGTCTGCCTTGCCCGGTGGGTCTTCCCTGTCCGGCGGGTCTTCCCTGTCCGGCGGGTCTTTCAGATCTGCTTTGCCCGCCTGGGCCACCCTGACCGCCGGGCCTTGCTGGTCTGCTCTGCCCCCCGGGTCCGCCTTGTGCACCCGATCTTCCTGGTCTGTCGGACCTGCCTTGTCCGCCGGTTCTGCCCGATCCGCCGGGTCTGTCAGGCCTTTCGGATCTGCTTTTTCCCCTGCCTTTGTCTGGTTTGTTTGTTTTCATGTTTTCTTTCAGCTGCCACATACCAAAAAAGGCGCAGCAGCGCCTTTGAGGTAGGTGTATGTGTTAAAAAAATTATTCTGTACTACCCAACTCTTCAAAAACGCCATTTACCTTGTCGAGCAATTCTTTATAAAGATCGCTGTAATAGCTTCTCAGGGTTTTACCGTTTTCTTTGTTTTCAGGCTTGCTGACTTTTGTGATCATCTCCTCACGAAAGTGAAGCATGTCTTTGATCTTTTCATCCATTTTCTCTTGTTCTTTTTTGTCATTATGATGCATCTCCTGCCGCATCAAACAAGTGCCGACAACTTCGTCAACAAGAAAATTGATATCTTTTTTAAGTGTTTTTTTACTGGCCATTTTAATTGGTATTTATCTGTTGCTGTAAACTAATTGAAATCAATCATTTCTACTTCAAAAGCCAGAACGGCATTGCGTGGAATCCCTACTGTTCCGTATTCCCCGTAACCAAGTTCCGACGGAATAAGGATCCAGCCTTCTGAACCGCGCTGAAAAAAAGTCAGGCCGATCTGCATTCCGCGGATCTGGTTGGTAAGGCGCATAGTGGACTCATAACGATTGTCAAACATTTCCCCGTCAAGCAGGTAACCGTTGTAAGATACTTTAACGATGCTGTTATTGTTTGGATAGCTTCCGCTACCTTCTTTTTCAATTACGTAAAACACGCCCGATGAGTGCTCCTCGGCATCATCGTACATATCATGTTCTTGTAGGTATTCAATGATTTTTTCCCTGTCTTTTTTTGCTCGTTGTTCCGGAGTTTCTGTATCGCAAGCGTTGAATACAAGCCCCATCGTCATTAGAAATAAGATGAGACCAATTAGTGTTACTGGTTTGTGAGTCATATAATTACGACTAAATTAGGTGGTTTGTTTCGTCCCCGCAAAGATACAAATAAAATGCTGTAATTGACTAACAATTCTGCAAACCTAATCTACATTGTCGTGGAGAAATGAATTGTTTGACTTGATCTGTGCCTTTTTTTCACCGGATTCATTCAGGGTAAACCTGGAAATCTGTGACTCGTTACTGGCCGGAACCGGGTTAAGGTTGACCTTTCTTCTGACAAAGGCTGGTTGATTTTCCAGGTCTGCAAGGCCTTCCGGTGTTTTTAGCTGAATGCTCAGGTGTCTCAGCCGTTCTTCACGCTCCCGGATCATTTCCTGGATGTCTTCCTCTGAAATATGGCTGTCATCTTCCCGGGTATTTTCAGGGGCAAGGGTATGCCGTCCTGCCATGCTTCGCTTGAACTCATCGAGGGAGCTGCCGGATGAGGGTTTCTGAGGAAACGCTGCGGGTGAGTGCTCATCCCTGTTCTGCCCTTTTTCACTGCTACGATCCTTGAGTACCATCTTTTCGGCTTCCGGCTCTTCCTGGCTGAACGGGCCTTCCCATTCCAGGGTTTTCTGCCCTTGTGCTTCATCTTCCAGTGATAAAACCTTCTTTTCTTTTTTTTGTTCCCTGATCTCATAGAGTTCATCGGCTCCCTTAAATCCCGTAGCCACAAGGGTAACGCTGATATTGTTCTCCAGGGTTTCGTCCTGTCCGAGCCCCCAGATAATCTCTGCGCTGGCACCGGCTTCGTCCTGAATATAGTCTGTAATCTCCGTGATCTCGTCCATCAGGATTTCCTCTTTGCCGCTGGTAATGTTCAGCAGAATATTTTTTGCCCCTTTGATCTGGTTGTCATTTAGCAGGGGGGAGGAGAGGGCGGTTTCTACCGCCTTTATGGCCCTGCTTTCTCCTTCTGCATGGCCGCTTCCCATGATGGCCACCCCGCTGTTGGACATCACCGTGCGCACATCTGCGAAGTCCACGTTGATGTTTCCGGTCAGGGTGATAATCTCTGCAATTCCCTTGGCTCCTGTGGTCAGCACATTGTCTGCTTTTGCAAATGCATCTGTAACAGACAAGTTGCCATACAGTTCTCGCAGGCGGTCATTGCAGATGATCAGTAAAGTATCCACACTTTCTGAAAGCTCTCTGAGGCCTTCTTCAGCTTGTTGTTTCCGCTTGCGTCCTTCAAAAGAAAAGGGAATCGTAACGATACCTACAGTGAGTATTCCCAACTCCCGGGAGGCTCTTGCGATTACGGGAGTGGCCCCCGTTCCTGTGCCGCCGCCCATGCCAGCTGTAATGAACAGCATTTTGGTGTGGGAACCAAGGTTTTCCTTGATCCGGTCAATGTCTTCAATGGCTGCATTTTTTCCCACTTCCGGGATGCTGCCTGCCCCACGTCCTTCGGTGAGGTTGGTCCCCAGTTGTATTTTATTGGGCACAGGGCTTTTATCCAGGGCCTGGGCATCGGTGTTGCACACAATGAAGTCAACACCTTCTATTCCCTGCCGGAACATGTGATTAACTGCATTGCTGCCTCCTCCACCTACGCCGATTACTTTGATGATGGAGGACTGGTTTTTCGGGAGGTCGAATTTAATCATGTCTGAGGTCATAT
>PWHO01000022.1 GCA_003555385.1 Bacteroidales bacterium | reverse complement strand
TGATTGGCATTGTGGCCTTCGTACTGTTCTTCTATGCCCTCCGGCGACTAAAAATGAGCCACTACTCACTGTTTACCTATTGGGAAGTGATCGCTGCGGTTTTTTTTGGCGCGGTTTTTTTCAACGAAGCCATCACACCCAACATGCTCATCGGCGGAGGGCTCATCCTGGCATCGGGCATATTGCTGCGAAAACAGAAAACGACCGTTCCTGCAGACAAGGCCCGCTAAATTTAGACCTGCTTGCAGGCCGAATGGAAATTTTTATTTATTTTAACCAGGATTTAATTTTAACCGGTAGTTAATTACAGCGGTCTTTATCTCCAAATAAAATACTGATACATGGAAAACAACGCAAAAGAAAACCTGCGGGTACTGATGATCGACGCATCCAACGGATATTACCGGATCAACCGTTATCCGGTAGGCCCTTTTTTCGGCCCGGTAGACCTGGGCATTCACCTTGCCCACAAACACAATAGCCTGAATGTGGGGGCAGGCCTGCTGGCCGGCTCCATCTTTCCCGGATCGAACAGACTGATCTTCAGCGGAATTTCTCCCTCATGGCATGGGTTCTTCATTTCCTCCATGGGCGGGGCAGCCCTTGTTTTTGACAACCTGGGGGTCAACATGTTTTCCATCATCGGAAAGGCCGAAAAACCTTCCATCCTTTACCTGAACCGGAATCATGGTGAGGAAGTAGAGGTGGAGCTTCACCCGGCGGACCCTCTGCGCGTCTGGGAAACGGGCAGAGGTGGCGTATACGGGGTGATGCAGTATGCCCTGGATCATTTTGCCTCCAGGTATGAAAAGGAACCCAGGGTGCTGGCAGTGGGCCCTGCGGCCCTTTATACTGACAACGGGGCTATCGGATCCGCCCCGGTGAAACGGGGCGAGCTTACGGCCGTGGATTGCTGGGCCGGGAGAGGTGGTTTTGGCAGCAAGTTGCTGAAACAGCATAACATTGTCGGGATTATTTATGGCGGCACATGGGTGGATGAAGATTTCCGTGACCGGAAAGTAGCCGACCAGTGGTTCCACGACAGGTATGAGAAAAAGATGGCTGCCAAAGACCTGGAAGCCACCACCAAATACCGGTATGACCCGGCCTTTAACACAGGCGGCACGTTCGGGGTCAATTTTGCCACCATGGCCGAACGCATCATTGCGTTCAACTACCGGACACTCTACATGAGCAAGGAGGAGCGTCTTGACCTGCACAAACGCTTTATTGTGGATCACTACCTCAAGCAGTTCAACGAGGAAACCATCGAAACCAAACAGCAAAAAAACTGCGGGGAGCCCTGTGTGGCGGTGTGCAAGAAAATGCACAACCACTTTAAGAAAGACTATGAGCCCTACCAGACCATGGGGCCGCTTTGCGGGGTTTTTGACCAGCGGGCCGCCGAACTGCTGAATGGCAAGGCCGATGCGTATGGTTTCGATGCCATTTCCGTAGGAGGGGTACTTGCCTGGTTGATGGAATGCTTGGTTGATGACCTGATCAAGCCGGAAGAACTGGGGGTCAAGGCAAAACCAAAATTCTCTGTGGAGAATTTTGATGTGGTCAAAGATTCAATGCACAACGCGCAGATCGGGGCAGCCTTACTGGACGAAATGGTCA
Organism: Bacteroidales bacterium; assembly: GCA_003555385.1. Classification (GTDB taxonomy): domain Bacteria; phylum Bacteroidota; class Bacteroidia; order Bacteroidales; family UBA7960; genus PUPG01. The sequence continues at coordinate 7,219 of PWHO01000022.1, read as the reverse complement.
GGGAAAACGGCAAGATCGACCTGTCACTGGGCGCCCGGAAGCTGGCCAGGCATCTTTCACGCGAGAAAGGTGTGGGCGTAATGGACCGTTTCATGCATATCGGATTCGCCCGGCATGGATGGATGGTGCCCAACCAGTACTGGACCCCCGGTGTACTCTCGCCCATGGCCATTATGGGGAAATACTACATGGTCTATGGCAAGGATTTTATACCGCCCCGTGAGCTGGGCCGGCAAAACGCCGCCAGGATGATCCAGGAACTGATGATGGACAACCTTGGTTTCTGCCGATTCCATCGTGCCTGGGCAGAGGAGATCATGCCGGATGTAATGGAAAAGCTTTACGGACAGCGGGACGAATTCATCCAAAAACTGAAACTTACCGCAACCCGGATCAACAGCCGGAATGCATCCATCTTCTGGGAATCGGAACGCAATGTGGATTTTGTATACCATTTTCTGAAGAAAAAAGCGGTGGAAGACGGCGTGGATGATCCGGAGCTCGATCAATGGATCAACGCCTTTGAAAAAGACAAGTTTGAAGCCGCACTGGAGTTCTGGTATGAGATCCACAAAGGGATCCACGAAAGCCTGCGGGAATTTCATTAAGCCGTTCACCGAAAACAAAATTCAATAACCACAGCATGTACACTAAGAATACCAGCATAACCCCCAAAAAAACCCAACCTGAAATCATTCCGGCCACACCGGAAGACGTCCCTACCCTGGCGGCAATCGGCCGGCAGACTTTTCATGAAACGTTCTGCGACACCAATGCGGAGGAAAACCTGGAACGTTACCTGAAGAGAAATTTTAATCCGGTCCGGGTCGCGGAAGAAATGAGCCATCCGGACTCCCTTTTTTATCTGGCCCGGATTGATGGCCAGGTGGCCGGCTACCTGAAGGTCAACACCGGTGATGCCCAAACAGAGCCACAAGACAGCAACGCATTTGAAATTGAGCGGATCTACGTTAAAAAGACATGGTATGGGAAGCAGGTCGGGCAAAAGCTCATGGACTACGCCCTGCACCTCGCCCGGGAAAAGCAATCAAACTATGTGTGGCTGGGGGTTTGGGAGAAAAACTACCGGGCCATCCGGTTCTACCAAAAATATGGATTCGAAGTGTTTGACACCCATGTATTCCGCATAGGTAAAGATGAACAAACCGATTACCTGATGAGGCTGGATATGCCAATGTAAAGCAAACCCTGCATCTCTGCGAAAACCTGCATCTCTGCAAAATCCTGCGGCTGTCCGCAAATGAACACCTTTTGTTCTGTTACGGACATGTTTTGAATCCAGGTATTTTTACAACATCCTGTTCCAATGCCTTTTATACCGGGTGGCCCATTGTTTGATAAGTAATACACAAAAATCCAGTATCCACTACAATTCCTGTCAAATGATCCATAACAGCTTTGTCACATTTTTTCGTCAGATTACCAGAGGAGATTTCTATGCCATTTTCAACCTGGCCGGGCTGAGCATTGGCATTGCCGCATGCCTGATGATCTTTCTGTATGTGGCCGATGAGCTGCGCTTTGACCGGCACCATGAGAACGCAGGCTCAGTTTACCGGCTGCTTGACCACAATCCAAATACCGGCAGTGCTACTGCCATCCAAAGGGGGGTAATGTATGACTACCTGGATGGACAGTTACCCGGTGTGGAAAAAATGAGTCGCATTTCTCATTACAGGGGAGTTTTCACAACCCCTGAAGGTGAGCCGTTCGTGGAAAACGATATCTTTGCCGCTGACCCGGAAATTCTGGATATCCTGAGCTTTGAATTCCTCCACGGAAATCCTTCAACCGCCCTGTCTTCACCAAACTCATTGATTCTGACAAAACCGGCAGCGGAAAAATATTTCGGGAACACTGACCCCATCGGGCAAACATTGATACTGAATAATAATCTCCCGTTTTTGGTAACCGCAGTAATGGCTCCCCTCCCGGATCAGTCTCATTTGCAATTTAACATACTGATTGCCATGGAAAGCTTCCGGTCAGTCAACTCGTCCGCCCTGACCAACTGGAACAACAGCGGAATGTATTATTATATGCAATTGGAACCGGACGCGGATCCGGAACTGGTGGCCGAACGCACCGAGAACCTGATATGGGAGGCCAATGAAAACTTTCGCGAACGTTTATTTTTCAAACTGCAGCCTTTGCTGGATGTCAGGCTGCACGCTGCTTCCGTTTCGTGGGATATCGCCCAAAAAGGGGATATCACAACAGTCAGAATATTTTCCGCAGCTGCCCTGCTTATTTTGTTCCTTGCGGGGTTTAATTTTGTAAACCTTACCACTGCGGGGTCAATCCGAAGGGGCAGGGAAATCGGGATGCGGAAAATTCTTGGTGCCAATCGCGGACAGCTCATCCGGCGCTTCCTGTCCGAAACATTTGTCATCACCTTGTTTGCCGCACTGCTGGCATTATTGCTTGTTGAACTGTTTTTACCGGCTTTGAACAATCTTACCGGAAAGAACCTGTCACAGCAGTTTTTTTCTGACCCCTCCTTCGTAATCGCCGTTGCAGGGGTGATCACTGCAATCACCCTGATTGCCGGAAGTTACCCTGCCATAATGATGTCACGTTTCAAGGCGGTCACAGTGGCCCGGGGAGGGAATATCCTGTCAAATATTAAAGGCCATCACAAGAAAAAATATCAATTCAAGCTGCGGCAGATATTGCTGATGGGGCAATTTGCCATTTCCACTGCCCTGATTGTCGCCAGCCTGATGATCTACCTGCAGATGCAGTTTATTTCGAGCCGTCATCAGGGGTATGACAGCGAAGGGCTGATCGCTGTGCAGAATGCCCTGGATGAACAGGGACCCGGGCGGGCAGAATGGCTCAGGGAGCAGCTACTCCAGCATCCCGACGTAAAAAGTGTCAGCCTTACACACAACACCCCACCGGTTACCCCATCCAATTATGCCAACTTCAGTTACGAGTCATCCGAAGGACCCGCCACATTTCATGGAGCGTTGATTTCATCTGACGCCCATTATTTCAGCACCATGAACACCAGGGTGGTCAGGGGACGGGATTTCTCATCCGATATGCACACCGAGGCAACTTTATCTACCATTATCAACCGGGAAGCGGCAAGAGTCATGGGGGTCGATGATCCCCTGGGCATGTATATTGATGGCTTTTATGACGAGAATACCCGGCAGATAATCGGCGTAGTGGAAGATATCCACTTCAGTTCACTGCACGAAAAAGTCAGACCAATGGTATTTTTCATCAGCGAACAACAATACCCGCAAAACTGGTTCAATTTACTGATCCGTTACAATCCTGATGCCACTGCCCGTGTGGCAGGTACCCTGGAGACCCTGTGGGAACAGGAAGCCCCCCATTGGCCGTTACGACATGAGTTTGTAGACCAGCAATTAAGGATACAATACCAGGATGAGCGAAGAGTCATGCTCGTGGTGGCAACTTTTGCAGGCCTGGCCATTATCCTTTCGTTACTGGGCTTGACCGGACTGGCGATATTTTCCGCCATCAGCCGCATTAAAGAAATCGGGATTCGCAAGGTACTGGGTGCCTCTGTAACGGCAATCATCCGTACCATGACCCGGGAATTTGGTCTTCTGGTTATTGTATCGAACCTTATTGCCCTCCCGGTGGCCTGGCTGTTCATGAACCGTTGGCTTGAAAACTTCGCCTATCGCATCGAAATCAGCTGGTTTATGCTGATCATTCCGGCTTTAGCCATATACGTGACCGCTGTTTTGGTGGTGGGAGTAATCTCCTGGAGGGCGGCCAATCTCAACCCGATGGTCACATTGCGCGATACAGAATAGGATTTATTCCTTTATGGAGCCGGCAGCCGACTGCCCGGCCAGCCAGCCGGTAGAAAATGCGATCTGCAGGTTGAAACCCCCGGTATCGGCATCCAGGTCAATGAGCTCTCCGGCAAAAAAGAGATTTTTCACCAGTTTGGATTCCATTGTACGGGAGTTGATCTCTGTGGTCGGCACACCTCCGGCGGTAACGATGGCCTCCCTGAACCCGGGGTGTCCGGTCACCCGGAAACGAAAATCTTTCATTAAAAGCATGATTTTCCGGCGATCTTTCGCACCCATTTGGTTGCATGGCTTTTTCCCGTCAATATTGAGCAAGTCCATGAATACCGGGATGAGTTTGGACGGAAGCCACAACTTGAACACATTCTCGATCTGTTTCTTCCCGTGATTGTCCAGGTCTCGCAGCAGGCGGGCATCCAGTTTTTTTTCATCCAGTGCAGGTTTCAGGTCAATTCCGATCTCCACCTTGTGTCCTTCAGACATTGCCTGCACCACCTGCCTGCTAAGCGTAAGGATAATAGGGCCTGTCAGCCCGTAATGGGCAAACATCAGTTCCCCGAATTCCTCCCCCTGCTTTTTGCCGTCTGTCCATACCACTGCATTGACATTCTTCAGGCCAAGCCCCTGCAGCCTGCCGGCCACATCTCCCGCAGTTACCAGTGGAACCAGTGCAGGATGAGCTTCTGTGATCCGGTGCCCGGCCTGCCGGGCCAGGGCATAACCTTCACCGGCCGACCCGGTGGCAGGATAGGATTTTCCGCCGGTACAAATTACCACGCCCCCGGCAAGAAATTCCCGGCTTTCTTTTTCACCGGAAACCCTCACTCCGCAAACACGTCCTTCTTTCATTAACAGATCAGTAACCCGGGTCTTATACACCTTCTGTATATTACTGTTTCCCATCCAGTCTTTCAGGGCTTCTACCACATCCTCTGCGCGGTTGCTCACCGGAAAAACCCGTTTCCCCCTTTCTGTGGTAGTCTCCACACCTCTGTCATGCAGTATCTTCAGGATATCACCGGTAAAAAAAGAATGAAAGGCATGCTTCAAGAAACGGCCGTTGGGAAAAATATGACGGTAATACTCAGATGGTGGTGCATCATGGGTAATATTGCAACGACCTTTGCCGGTGATAAGCAGTTTTCGACCCGCCCGCTCCATTTTCTCCACCAGCAATACCCTGGCCCCGGCCCGGGAGGCCCGGCCGGCTGCGATCAGCCCCGAAGCACCTGCCCCGACAACAATCACATCAAAATATGAATCTGCTTGCTTTTTCACTGAACGGTACCTGAATGATTGGCAGGGGTCAAAATTAGCATAATATATTTACACTTTCCGGTGGTTCAGATGTGGTTATTCCATAAAAAATTCACATCTTGCAATTTAGGAGGACCCAATGGTACTCCATTAAATTTATTGATGCAATGAAAGGTTCAGATCGATTCACGAACGGACAGCCAGCCTTTAAAATGTCGGGAAATAAACTGACATATTATTTCAAAAGCGGAGGTGTAAAGGCTGAAGGCCCTTATGAGGACAACCTGATGGAGGGTGAGTGGAGGTTTTACCGTGAAAACGGCCAACTCTGGCAAATCGGAAATTTCAAAAATGGTGAAAAAGACGGAAGCTGGGTAAGGTATGACAAAAGCGGGGAAATCGAATACAATGAAACTTTTCGTGGCGGAAAAATCATAAAGAAAAAGTAAAATGCATTACAATTGTGCACTGACAGTCGACTGCGTGGTTTTTTCAGGAGATGGGGCCGTGCTGATCAAAAGGAAAAACCCACCCTTCAAAGGAGCTTATGCTCTGCCCGGCGGATTTGTAGAGGAAGATGAAACCGTGGAGGAAGCCTGTATCCGTGAAACTATGGAAGAAACAGGCCTGGCAATTGAGCGTCTCAGGCTGGTGGGCGTTTACTCCACTCCCGGAAGAGATCCCAGGGGGCGTATGGTTTCTGTCGCTTTTGTAGCTGAAGCCGACCTGGGTTCACTGCAGGCAGGGGATGATGCAGCAGATACAGCGGTTGTGAAAGACTGGGAGCATGCCGACCTTGCATTTGACCATAAACAGATCATTTCGGACGCACTGAAAACAAAGGAAGCTCCGGAGGATTGAGCCACCAGGTGATCAAGACTATTATATCCAAAGCAATTATTCATGAGTTATCAGGAGATCATTGAAGAGCTTTTCACATCGGTAAAACAGGAGAAAAACATCGGTAGCCTGGCAACCTTTATTCCCGAGCTGGGCAATGTGGACCCGGGCAAATTCGGGATTCACTTAACTCAAGTTGACGGGCTCTCTTATGGCATCGGGGACCATGAGGAAAGGTTTTCCATTCAGAGCATCATCAAAGTTCCCTCCCTGGCACTGGCTTATAAGCTTATGGGTGAATCTCTGTGGACAAGGCTGGGGTATGAGCCCTCAGGCAATCCGTTCAATTCACTGGTTCAACTGGAAAATGATCATGGAATTCCAAAAAATCCACTGATTAACTCAGGAGCCCTGGTCATCAGTGACGTACTCATCAGTAAACTCAACAATCCCCACGAGGACTTCCTGGAATTTGTCAGAAAAGCTGCCGGCAATCCATCCATCAGCTACTCTCCACGTATTGCAGAATCCGAAAAATCAGCGAGTTACAGGAATACAGCATTATGTAACTTCATCAAATCTTTCGGCAACATCAGGAATAATCCGGAAGAAGTACTGGACTTTTATTTTAACCAGTGCTCCATCGAACTCAGCTGCAGGGAGCTATCCGAGGCCTTTTTCTTTTTGGCCAACTATGGACTGGCACCACCAGACAATGACCGGATGATGACTGTAAGCCAGGTAAAGCGGATCAATGCCATCATGCAAACATGTGGTTTTTATGATGAGTCCGGAGAGTTTGCTTTTAAAGTCGGGCTGCCGGGCAAAAGTGGTGTGGGGGGAGGAATCGTGGCCATCCACCCCGGTCAATACAGCATTGCAGTGTGGAGCCCCATTCTCAACAAAAAAGGAAACTCCTACCGGGGAGTCAAATTCCTTGAGCAATTTACCACCAGAACCGAGCTATCCATTTTTTAGAGATTGCGTCCGCCGCCAGTCCTGTTTGACAATACGGGAATATATTTCTACCTTTAAAATTGGTTTACACTCCCCCGGGAGTGCTGTGAAAGCATTTTTCGGGATGTTTGTATTTTTACACAAACAAACTAAAGGTATTATGAAGTTCCTGAAACGTTTCATTATCCCGTTTCTCATCTTGCTTCTGGCACTGTTTATCAGGTATATGCTTCCCCATTTGACTTTCCTGCCGGAAGAGTTACATGCACTGATCCAAACCATCGCCAAAATCCTGATCATTGTGGCCTTTACATGGGTGGTCACTGCACTGATCCGTATTG
>PWHO01000244.1 GCA_003555385.1 Bacteroidales bacterium | reverse complement strand
GATCCGCTCACCACAACCCCTTTTTTATACAGGGCGATGGCCAGGTTGTGCATGGCACTGCCGCCGATGGCAATGAAGTGAACCTTCATGGGTTTTTGCTGTTTGGTGTTGTAAAGATAAATGTTTTTTATTGCCCTAAACAGCGGACAATTCCAGTATTTATCCGTTCCCCGCGCACAAAATTTGTACTTTTGCGGGTGAGATAAAAATCCAATATTATGAAACTGTATCCTGTAATTGCTGAAAACTTTAAAATGGACGGGGGAGCCTGCTTTGGCGTCGTTCCCAAAGCCATCTGGGAAAGATATGTGAAAGCGGATGAGAATAATATGATCCCGCTCACTTCACGTTGTTTGCTGGCCGATACCGGCAGCAGGGTTATTCTTGTTGATGTCGGAATGGGAGATAAGCAGAGCGAGAAATTTTTCAGTTTTTATCATCTTTTCGGTGAAGAAAGCCTGGAGAAATCATTAAAAAAATATGGATATACTCCGGATCAGGTCACCGATGTGATCCTTACCCATTTACATTTTGACCATGTGGGCGGAGCAGTAAAATGGGCGGAAGAAGGAAAAACACCGGAACTGGTGTTCCCGAACGCCACTTACTATTGTACCAAAGAGCATTGGGATGCTGCCATGGATCCCAATCCGCGCGCAGCGGCTTCCTATTTTGAGGAAAACCTGGAGCCGCTATACGACTCCGGTCAGCTGGAATTCATTCATGAGGCGGGTCCTTTTTGTGAAGGAGTATACCTCGAGATCAAAAGCGGACATACTGCCGGTCAGATTGTCCCCATTTTTGATTATCACGGCCGCAAAGTGGCCTTTATGGCCGATTTTATTTCCGCTGTGGGAAACATACCCCTGGCTTATGTGCCCAGCTTCGACATTGACCCCGTACGCTCAATGGAAGAAAAGCAGGAATTTCTTACAAGGGCTGTAAAAGAGGATTACGTGCTGGTTTTTGAGCACGATTATGACAATGAATGCTGCACCCTGAAAGAAACCCCTAAAGGTATCCGGGCCAGGGATATTTTTACCCTTGAAGACCTGAAAGCAGGCCAAATCGGTTAAACTGATCAGGATCCATTTTATTTTTTCGGTGGGATCAGGTCGTTTTCCACCATTATACCACCGTCTACCGGGATAATGCTGCCGCTTATCCATGAAGCCTCATCAGAAAGAAGAAACATCACCATGTGGGCGATATCCTCCGGCTCTCCGATTTCTCCCAGCGGATAACGTGGTCTGGCTTTGTCCAGCATTGCCTCATAAGCCTCTTTGTCTGCCACGACTTTGTTGTCCAGGTGAATATTGGTCCGGACCAGGCCGGGATTAACTGAATTGACACGTATTTTATAGGGTCCGAGATCCCCGGCAAGGAAGCGTGTCAGCATATCCAGCCCGGCCTTGGAAACTGAATACGCCACGCTGGTTCCGGGCTTCAGACCGGCAACCGAGGAAATATTTACCACAGAGGCACTTCCGGCTTGCTTTAATAAAGGCAACAGGGCTTTCGTAAGAATATAGGGTCCGGTCAGGTTTACGTCCAGGGTCAGTTTCCAGTCTTCCACGCTGATGGTTTCCAGCGTTCCGTGGGTCAAAATACCTGCATTATTTACCAGTCCGTGCAACACCCCGTATTTCTCCGCCACATGCGTCCTGACATATTCTGCATCCTCCTCACTGGAAATATCCCCGGTGATAAAATCCACCTTGTTTTCCAGCGCAGGGTATTGTTGTATTCCCCGTTCAATTTTTTCCCGGCTGCGACTCAAAGATATTACACGATGTCCTGAATCTGCCAGCCCTGCAGCAATTTCCAGCCCGATACCCGAGCTTCCGCCACTGATCAAAAACACTTTTTTTTCCATAACAAGCAACTATTAATTATTACACCGTCCTTTGCGGATGATATCAAAGATAATGAGGATTCAGATAAAAGCAGCTTGTGGGGCTTGGCCTGACCTGCAATTTCTGAGTATCACCGAAATCAAACCAGCCCTTTATTATTTCACAAAAAGCATCTCCCTATACTTAGGCAGGGGCCAGAGCCTGTCATCAACCAGGATCTCAAGCTTGTCAATGTGGTAACGAATCGTTTCCAGCATGGGTTTTACCAGATTGGCATAAGCTTCGGCTTTTTCACGGGGTGAATCAATGGCATTGGCTTCTTTTCGTGCGGTTATCATGTCAGCCACATCGGTTTTAATCTCAGAAATGTGCTCGGAAATTTTTGTGATGGTATGAATCTGATTTCCCGCATGGTCGTTATAAAGGGATTCAGGCAACACGTCTTTGAGGCCTTTAACATTCTGAATCAAGCGGTTCTGGTATTCTACCGCTACCGGAATGATATGGTTGCCGGCCAGATCACCCAGCACCCTGGATTCAATCTGTAAAGCCTTTGCATAAGTTTCCAGTCGGATTTCGTACCGGGCCACCATTTCCTTTTCGGTGAAGATTCCATTTCGGCTGAATAAATCAATGGTCTTGCCTGATACATAATTCCTCAATGCATCCGGTGTATTGCCGGTATTCTCCAGTCCCCTTGCAGCAGCTTCCCTGATCCATTCCTCACTGTAATTATTCCCTTCATAAAGAATGAATTTCGACTCGCGGATATAGGTTCTCAAAGTACGGAATATGGCTTCATCTTTTTCCACATTCTTTTCCATTAATTTGTCCACCTGTTGCTTGAACCGCCGGAGCTGGTCGGCCATAATGGTGTTCAGCACAATCATGGCCGGCCCGCAATTGGATGAAGCGCCCACGGCACGGAATTCAAATTTGTTACCTGTAAAGGCCAGGGGAGAGGTTCTGTTGCGGTCGGTGTTGTCCAGAATGATCTGGGGTATTTTGCCGATATTCAGCTTGAGTTCTGTTTTTTCATCCGGAGTCATTTTTCGATCTGCTACCCTGGATTCAATTTCCTCAAGCACTCCGGTTAACTGTTTCCCGATAAAAACCGACATAATGGCCGGAGGGGCTTCGTTGGCTCCCAGGCGGTGGTCATTCCCTGCGGAAGCAATGGCAGCACGAAGCAGGGAAGGGTGTTCGCTCACAGCCTTGATGAAACTGATAAAGAAAGAGAGAAACAACAAATTGGTTTTGGGTGTATGGCCGGGGCTCATCAGGTTTTTTCCCGTATTGGTGGCCAGCGACCAGTTGTTGTGCTTGCCTGAACCGTTGATGCCGGCAAAGGGTTTTTCATGATAAAGGACCCTTAAATTGTGTTTCCGGGCAATCTTGTCCATCACGACCATCACCAACTGATTGTGATCTACAGCAATATTGGCCTCTTCATATACCGGGGCAAGTTCAAACTGGTTGGGTGCCACCTCGTTGTGCCTGGTTTTGACCGGAATTCCAAGCCGCCACGAGGCCACTTCAAACTCCTTCATGAATGCCGTAACCCGTCCGGGAATTGAACCAAAATAGTGATCTTCCATTTGCTGTCCGCGGGCCGGTGTATGTCCGCATAATGTCCGGCCGCACAGAGTAAGGTCATGACGGGCATAGTAAAAACTCTCATCAATTAAAAAATATTCCTGTTCCCACCCCAGGGTGGGATACACCCTGGTGATGCCGCGATCAAATAATTGTGCCACTTCCACGGAAATCTCATTGATCAGCTGGTTGGATTTTAGTAAAGGAGTTTTGTAATCAAGTGCCTCGCCTGTATACGCTATAAATATGGTAGGAATGCAAAGTGTACCCTCAAGAATGAAAGCCGGGGAGGAAGGGTCCCATGCGGAGTATCCACGGGCTTCAAAGGTATTGCGGATTCCTCCGCTGGGAAGACTGCTTGCATCAGGTTCCTGCTGAACGAGCTGGGATCCGTCAAATTGCTCCATAGAAGAGCCGGCCCCAGCTGGTGTAAAAAAAGCATCGTGTTTTTCTGCCGTGGCACCGTTCAAAGGCTGAAACCAGTGGGAATAATGGGTAGCTCCGCGGGAAACCGCCCAGGCTTTCATGGCAGCAGCCACCTGGTCAGCCAGTTTTCTGTCTATCTGGATGGAGGCATCCTTGTTGTCGGTAAGTTGCCTGAAAATTTCAAGGGGCAGGTAATCACGCATTATATGTTCCGAGAATACATCAATCCCGAAATATTCAGATACTTTGGCAGGTGATCCGGCAGAGGGCTTTTCTTTGTGCCCCTGGGCGGATTGCAGGGCATTGGTTCTTTGGCTCATTGTCGTTTTTTTAAGGTTTTGTGGCAAATATAGCAATAAAAAACAACATACGTCTAAAAAAAGAGGGGTAACTCCCAAAAAAGTATCTTTTTTTAGGAGTACCCCCTTATAAATAGAGTCAAATATTAAAAATTTATATTTTATTTACTTATTCAGCTGACTCTACCCGGTATACCGGATAATGCGTAACACCCTCCAACAGGTATGCAAAGTTCTGATGGCGGCCCAGGGCAATATCTGAATGCGGCTCAAGTGTCAGCGAGAGAAAACTTCCATGCAGCTGGGCGGAGGATACATACACATAATTGTTCATTTCCTGATCTATGTGAATTTGAGTTTTGGGAGGGGTCTCACCCTTTTCCGGGCCGGATTCTGCCAGCTGATAAGCATATACATTGACTTCTCCCGGCAACTGTTCTTCCGTAAGGATATCATGGAGTGACAGCCATTCTATCAATTGATGATCTTCCCCGGGGATCAGATATCCCAGTGGTCGTTCAGTAACAACTACCGGCTCCACAAGGGGGTGGTAATTGTCTACCTGCACAACGGTATCCGCACCGGTTGAAAAGGATTTCAGCGGCATAAACAATGGCTCTCCGCTCCTGACGTAGTCAGTTTGAATGGCAACAGTACCTTTTGCATTACCGTGCTTTAATTGCTCCCTGGAATCATTAACCATGACAACGACCTCCCTGCGGTTAATCTGCATAAAATCCATCATGGCAATCATTGCCTCCAGTTGTCCCATGCTGCGATGTTCAAGTTGATCCAAATACCTGTCGCGCCCGTTGATTCCTTCGTAAATGAATGACATGGTATTGAGGATCCCGAAACTCTGACGACCGTCATTGATATCTATGGTTGAGTGCCTGGTAATACCCTCCGAGGGTGGCGGTCCCACAAGGTAATTGTGGAATGTATAGCCTTCAGCGGCCAGGTGCTGCTCGATCCATGGCAGGGTTTCTGTGAGGCTGTACTGCTGCAACTGATGATCGATATTGATATTGGTGGTTACCCCCACCTGTACATCGAATTGTTTGTATCCGCCAAATTCAGCCCATGCATCACGGTAGGGAAAGTATTCATGCACATCAATGGTGACATGGGGCATCCACTGCCGGAAAAGACTGTGCAGTGCCCTGGTCTCCGGTGCTTCCTGTACCACATGATCCCGGTTCAGGTCAAACCCCTGGGCGTTGGCACGTCTGTTCTCTTCGCCTCCGTCAGGGTTGACCTGCGGGACGATATAAAGCTCAATATCTTTAAACCAGTGATCAAATTCTCCGTTGGCAATTTCCCTGATCAGGAGTAAACTCCCTTCCTTACTGGACTGTTCGTTGCCATGTTGCTGGGCAAACATCAGTATGCGGATCTTTTCTTCTTCGGGTAGCCCTGCCTGATCATTGCTTGCTTTCATAACAACCAGGTCGCGCCCCTCCGCAGACTGTCCGAACACCTCCATTTCAAGGAGATCACTTTTGCCGGCTGCATCCCGGCAAAAAGAAATAATTTGATCATAATGAGTGATGTCTTCAAACCCGGAGGATTCTGCGGGAGTTTGAAGGGGTGCTTCACATCCCTGGAGAAAGATGATCCCGGCTGAGACAATTGTAACGAAAAGAAAGGATAAAAAACGCATTGGCAGAATTGGAATTAAAGGTTAACAAATGGGGTAATCTGCAAAAATAGATTGTTTCAGTGAATGATCGAATTACTTAGTATTCCGCTATTGTATGAGTTTCCTGGTTTGATTCAGCACATACCGGACTTTTTCTTCGACAGGAAGATCTCCGTCCATCCAATGAATATGATGACCGGATTTTTCCATTCGCCTGAACCAGGTCATCTGCCTCTTGGCAAACTGATGGATGGCGGTATTCAAATTTCTGAACATCTCATCAAAACTGATCTCGCCGGTTACGTAACGGGTCAGGTAGCGATACTCAAGCCCGTAAAACGTAAGTTGTTCGGGCCGGAGCCCCTGATCCAGCAGTCCTTGTACCTCGCCTGCCATCCCTTCCTCAAGGCGCTGAGCCAGCCGCCGGGTAATCCGCTCGCGAAGCACTTTCCGGTCGTACCATATGGCAAATATTACGGGGTTCAGTTTCGGATAATCCAGGACCTGATCCTGGTGTGCAAGCTGATAGGTTTCTATTTCAATGGCGCGCAATAAACGATCTTTATCATTGGTATCGGTGGTGTTATGCAGAGGCTTCATCTCTTTAAGTATCGCTGTCAGTTCATCCATAGACTTCCCCGACAGTTGTTTGCGCAGGGCACTGTTCTTTGGAACCTTCAGCAGACGATACCCCCCGATGGCGGCCTCAATGTATAACCCGGTGCCTCCGCACAGTAGCGGTTGCCTTTTACGGGAAATGATATCCCTGTAGGCATCAAGAAAGTCCTGCTGAAAGGCAAAAACATTGTATTCCTCTCCCGGCTCAGCGATGTCGATCAAATGGTAAGGAACCTTTTCTCCCTCAATCAAAAAGTCATTCAGGTCTTTCCCTGAACCCAGATCCATGCCACGGTAGACCTGCCTGGAATCGGCACTTATCACCTCGCCCCGGCTTTCTCTGGCCACCCTGGCAGCAAGACGGGTTTTCCCGGTTGCAGTGGGGCCGGTTATAACAATGAGCGGGGATGGAGAAGTTGATGATTTCATGGCTGGTCGTTTTTCTGATGACTGATTTCGATCTTTCTCAGCAGATCGCGTATTTTATCCAGCAGGTCAATGCCGGTGGTTTTAAAATCCAGCTCATTCAGGTGTTGGATCTCACCGGCAGAAAAGAACCCGGCGCCCCCTTTCTGTTCAGGCAACAAATACTGTGAATGAAACCGCTCCAGATAACTGATTAAACCGGACTCGTCACTGACAGGATTTTTCCCGGCAGATTCCTTCAGGAATTGCAATATCCGTAATCCATCGATCTTTTGATGACAGGCTTTGATAAATCCGTTGGCTGTACGCGCATTTAGCCTGATTGTGCGGAAAGGATCCGTTTCCCGGAATTTCTCACGTAGAAAACCTGACATGGGTGTTTCCACAGATTCCTCATACAAATGGGGAAAATAATCATAGGTCTTCCTCACCATGTCAAATAAGCGGTGGCCATAAACGGGGTAGCTGTCCCAATCTCCATTGCTTCCCTTGATCAGTGCAGGTCCTGTGCCAAAATATACCCTGTCGGAATAACGGGTTCCGGGGTACACCAATTGGGTGTTATGGTTACATATCCAGCCGGTTTTCCGGAGTTTCTGAAGCAGGTAGAAGTCTTCGCCGCTTTTTTTGGCGGTCATTCCGCCAATTTTCCGGTACGCATTAACCGGAATGGCGATGGCAGACCCCAGTGCGGTAAAACTATACGGAGAACGGATACGCCACATGTTGACAGCGTAATGGCGCATATAGATTTCATAGCGGAGCATCGCCCGATCCAGTTTTTCATCCCCGGTAAGGGAATGATAATAAGGATTGGACAAGGCGACGGCCCCGGGGTGCCGGTCAAAAACTTTTTTTACAGAATTCAGGTATTCCGGGCCGAACAGGGTGTCTGCGTCCAGACTCACGATAATATCTTCCGGCCCGGCATCCTGGTTAATCCGGTCCATGAGTGTTTTTCTGGCCTGTCCGACTCCATGGGCCTTACCCTTCCAGCCTTTGCCGCGTGAACTATGATCAAGGATCCGGAATTTAACGGGATCCTGCTGAGTCAGGTAGTTTAAGGTACGCTGATTGTTTTCACAGATGGGTCGATTTTCTGCGTTCTCCCACCAGGCGTCAGGCTGGTTGACGCATATCCAGACCTTAAAATCACGGAAAGATTGTGTTGTCAGACAATCAATGGTGGCGGGAAGGAAGTCAGCTTCGTTCATTGCGGGAATGGCCACATGGATCACTCCTTCCTGGGTCATAGATTAAGAATTTTTGGACTTGTGCATCTGTTCCGTTCGTTTCTTTTCAGTAATCCATCGGGTCATTGCGCTTCAGAAAAGCAGCAGTGACCAGGGAAAAGACAAATCCTACAAATGTATAGGAGAACAAGTAGGTAAGGGCCATCATAAACGGGGAGATCATTCTGACAGCCAGGTCCAGTTGTTGATCGGTTACATTGGGAGTGGTTTCAAGGATGTTGATCTCGGCGGCTATCCTGAGTTCATTCATTGCATCCGGGGCAATCATTTTATAAAACACAAAGGCAAAGACGGCAGAAATAAGGGCCGCAAAAAAAGACGTAAGTGTGCCAAAGCCCAGCGCCCGTCCGAAGGAGATGAACCCGCCTGAATAGTCATCCCGGAATTTAATGGTTCCAAATACAAGACCCCCAAGCAATATGGCGTAACCCACATAGGAAATCCAGTTGACTGTGATCATGCCCGCTGCGTAGATAATCAGGGATAGGATAATCAGCCCGGCGGCAATAAGTAAACCGTATTGAAAAGCCGGATTGGCCATTCCGCTTTTTTGGGGCTGCATTGTTTGTTCGTTCTGGTCGTGTTTTTCGTCGTTGTTTTCCATGACTTTAGGGGTTGGTGTATATATTTGAATGTCGTTGCTCACAAAAATAGCAAAATAAATACAGGGTTTCCCCGGATTTTTTATACTTTTGCACCGGGTAAGTCAGGGTACGACCAGCTCCCGCTGAATTCCCCCAGGACCGGAAGGTAGCAAGGGTAGGCGGTCGTAGCGGTGCGATGCCAGGGCTTACCCTTCTTT
>PWHO01000080.1 GCA_003555385.1 Bacteroidales bacterium | reverse complement strand
CTCAACTATTTTTGAATCCGTCAAGGAAAATCATCCTGTATATGTCACAAAACCGGCACATCTTGCACCTGGATCAGGACACCTTCTTTGTGTCCGTGGAACGTTTACACAACAGCAGTCTGAACGGTAAGCCTGTGATCATTGGTGGCACAGGCGACCGGGGCGTGGTAGCCAGCTGCAGCTATGAAGCCCGGCAATCCGGTGTCCATTCGGCCATGCCCACGAAACTGGCCCGCAAACTTTGCCCGGAGGCCACTTTTATCCGCGGAGACATGGAGATGTATGCCAAATACTCGGATCTGGTCACGGCCGTCATCGCCGACAAAGCACCTTTGTTTGAAAAAGCCTCTATCGATGAACATTACCTTGACCTGAGCGGGATGGATCGTTTTTTCGGATGCCGGCAGTGGGCAGGTGAACTCCGCCGGACGATCACCACAGAAACCGGTCTGCCCATCTCCATGGGGCTCTCACTGAACAAAACAGTAGCCAAAATTGCTACGGGAGAAGCCAAACCCGACGGGCAAATGTACGTAGACCACTACATCTTAAGATCCTTTCTTGATCCGTTGTCTGTACGTAAGATCCCCATGGTCGGGCCAAAAACCTACCACCGGCTCCGCACCATGGGAATCGCCACCATCCATACCCTGCGCAGCCTTCCGCCGGAAGTTCCCGTACGCATGCTGGGCAAAAACGGGAAAGAGATATGGCAGCGGGCCAACGGCATTGACCACGCACCGGTACAGGCATGGAACGAACACCGCTCTGTCAGCTCCGAAAACACCTTCGACAACGACACGATCCATATCAGCCATATGGAACAAACCCTGATCAGGCAGTGTGAGCAACTGAGCTTCCGGCTCCGGACCAACCAGCAGCTGACAGGTTGCGTAACCGTCAAAATACGTTATACCAACTTCGACACCCACACATTGCAGCAACAGCTGCCCTACACAGCCTTTGACCACATGCTCATTCCCTTATGCAAAGCATTGTTCAGCCGACTTTACAAACGCCGCATGCGTATACGCCTCGTGGGATTGCAGTTTAGCCGGCTGATACGCGGAGTGCAGCAGCTCAACATATTTGAAGACAGCCCGGAAATGGCCCGTCTCTACCAGGCCATGGACAAAATGCGCCGGAAATACGGATCCCAAACCATCACCAAAGGAATATGCACCAAACCACCAAACCAATTCACCAAAGGCTACGAAGCCCCCGACTAACCAACAACTGGAGAGGGCGATAGCCCTCGACAAACCAACAACCGGAGGAGGCGAAGCCTCCGACTAACCGGAGGCGCGAAGCGCCGACCAACTAACAACTGGAGGGGCGACAGCCCCGACTAACCAACAACTGGAGGCGCGAAGCGCCGACTAACCAACAACCGGAGGAGGCGAAGCCTCCGACTAACCGGAGGCGCGAAGCGCCGACAAAAATGTATTTAAACTGCCACACTTATTACAGCCTGCGCTACGGCACCCTCTCCCCGGAGGACTTGGTTGATATGGCTGTCAGCCGGGGAGTAAGCTGCATGGCCCTGACCGACATCAACAATTGCACGGCCATGCCGGCTTTTGTGCAGCAATGTCAGAAACAGGGAATACGGCCGGTGGCCGGTATGGAGTTCAGGCAGAATGACCGGCTGTTGTATGTGGTACTGGCGCGTGACAACGAAGGCTTCCGGCGCATCAATGCTTTCCTGAGCCGGTACCGGATAAAAAAAGCCCCCCTCCCGCACAGATTCCCCGTATGCAACCACACTTTTGCCATCTATCCGTTTGGCAGTCAGAAAAATAATCACACGGGCGGTAACCAGCAACCACCTGCACACCCCCATGAATTCACAGGCATCAGGCCGGACCAGCTCCATCACCTGCCCGCCACTGCCCTTCTGTATACCCGCAGCCAGCTGGTCGCCCTGCAACCGGTGTCTTTTCGAAACGAACCGGATTATCAGCTACACCGCCACCTTCGTGCCATCCATCACAACACCCTGCTCAGCCAGTTAAAAAAAGCACACACGGCCGGCCCGACAGAAATGATATTGCCCCCGGAAATGCCGCAAAAACAATATGCCGGCTTCCCTCACATCCTGAAAAACACGGAAAATCTGCTGGAAGAATGCAGCATCAGCTTCTCATTCAATGAACCAAAGAACAAAAAGACCTTTACCGGAAGCCGCAGCGATGACAGGGCCCTGCTGGAAAAACTTTCGATCGACGGGCTCAAACGGCGCTATGGCGGGCAACACAAAGAAGCACTCCGGCGCATACAAGGGGAACTGGACATTATTCACAAACTGGGGTTTGCCGCCTATTTTCTGACCACCTGGGACATCATCCGCTACAGCATGTCGCAGGGATTGCACCATGTGGGCCGGGGCAGCGGGGCCAACAGCATCGTCGCTTACTGCCTCTATATCACCGATGTGGATCCCATTGCACTGGATCTGTATTTTGAACGCTTCATCAACCCGAAGCGCTCCTCCCCACCCGATTTTGACATTGACTACTGCTGGACAGTAAGAGGCCAGGTACTGGACTATATTTTCAAACGTCACGGCCGGGCACACACCGCCCTGCTGGGAACCATCTCTACCTTCCACCGGCGCGGGGCCATCAGGGAACTTGGGAAAGTATACGGCCTCCCAAAAACAGAGATCGATGAGCTGGTGGCCGGGCAACACAGTGACAATCACAACCACGTGACCGGAGGCACCCGGGACAGAATCACCACGCAGATCCTCCGGATGGCAGACCGGCTTGAAGGGTTTCCCAATATCAGAAGCATTCATGCCGGCGGAGTGCTGATATCCGAAGAACCCATCTGCTGCTACTCTGCCCTCGACCTGCCGCCCAAAGGATTGCCCGTGGTGCAATGGGATATGTACACCGCAGAGAATCTGGGCTTTGAAAAGTTCGATATCCTGAGTCAGCGTGGCATCGGACACATCAGTGAATGTATGCGGATCATCGGCGAAAACCGGGGGCAACACGTGGACATTCACCGCATGGAACATATCCGGGAGGATCTAAAGTCAAAGGCGTTACTTCGCAGTGGGGAAACGACCGGCTGTTTCTATATAGAGAGTCCGGCCATGCGGTCCCTGCTGAAAAAGCTCGATTGTGATAATTATTCCGGGCTGGTGGCAGCCAGCTCCATTGTCCGGCCTGGTGTCTCCCGCTCAGGCATGATGCAGGAATATATCCGCCGGAAGCATGAGCCGGATAAGGTAACTTACCTTCACCCGGTGATGGAAACACTGCTGCAGGAAACCTATGGCGTGATGGTATACCAAGAGGATGTGATCAAAGTTTGTCATCATTTTGCCGGCCTCGACCTGGCAGATGCAGATGTGCTGCGGCGCGCCATGAGCGGCAAATATCGCTCACAACAGGAAATGGACAGGCTGACTGCACGATTCTTCGAAGGCTGCCGGGCCAAAGGATATGCTGATAGCCTGACCCGGGAGGTGTGGAGACAGATCGCATCCTTTGCCGGTTATTCTTTCTCCAAGGCCCACTCAGCTTCTTTTGCCGCAGAAAGTTTTCAGAGCCTTTACCTGAAAGCACATTTCCCCCTGGAATTTATGACCGCTGTCATCAATAATTTTGGCGGATTCTACCGAAGTGAGATCTATTTTCATGAGGCACGGCGACTAGGGGGCATGGTCAGACTGCCATGCATCAACCACAGCCGTTATATGACCCGCTTAAAAGGGAAAGACATCTACATTGGCCTGGTACACATCCGGCAACTGGAACAGAAAATGGGGTTGCAAATCATTGAAGAGCGGATACAAGGTGGTGCTTACCGCGGACTGGAAGATTTTATACACCGGACCGGAGCCGGACTGGAAACACTGGTGGTGCTGATCCGGACAGGGAGCTTTCGGTTTACCGGGCACTCCAGGGCAAAGCTTTTGTGGCAGGCCCACTTGTTTGCGAACAAGAAACCGGTAACCACCCCCGTGCTTTTTGAGCCGCCGGCAAGCGAACTGCAGCTGCCTGATCCGGGAGCAAACCCTCTACAGGACGCCTACGACGAGATCGAGCTACTCGGTTTCCCTGTATCAGTAACTCCCTTCGGATTGTTACAGACATCCTTCCGGGGAGATATCAGCGCGGCAGAGATGACCGGGCAAAAAGGAAAAACCGTGCGCATGGCCGGATGGCTGGTCACCACCAAAACCGTGCGCACGGTCAATCAGAAAATCATGCATTTCGGTTGTTTTACCGACCATGAGGGGAATTTTTTTGACACCACCCATTTCCCTGGTACAGCAAGCCGTTATCCATTTTACGGACAAGGGGTTTACCTGCTGAAGGGAGAGGTCGCATACGAATTTGGCCATCCTTCCCTTATAGTGGAAAAGATGGCCAAATTAGCTGTCAGGCCTGATCCCAGGGCAGACTAAGCCTCCGCCGTGGGGCCACCCATATTCATAGGAAGACCGGGACCTTCAATGTCCCTGATCTGGCCGTGCATCGATTCGAACTTTGCGATGTTGTCGCGCAAAGCTTTCATGAGCCGCTTGGCATGCTGTGGTGTCATCACCACGCGCGACTTCACCCTGGCCTTGGGAACACCGGGCATCATCCGTACAAAATCCAGCACAAACTCTGTGTTGGAATGGGTAATAATGGCCAGGTTGGAATACACACCTTCCCTTACATCTTCACCCAGTTCAATATTGAGCTGCTTGTCTTTCTTTTTTTCTTGAGCCATAATGCATTATTTATTGTCTTCTTCCGTCGCTGTTTCTTTACTCTTGTTCTTGGACTCCATAAGTAACTGGTACTCTTCCATTGAACCGACAATGATGTTGTCATATTCACGCAGCCCGGTACCGGCCGGTATCTGGTGCCCGACAATCACATTCTCTTTCAGCCCTTTCAGTCCATCAGTCTTCGCATTCACTGCCGCATCAGTCAGCACCTTGGTAGTTTCCTGGAAGGAAGCAGCAGAAATAAAGCTCTGTGTCTGCAGTGAAGCTTTGGTGATTCCCTGCAATTGCTGACGTGCAGTGGCTCCCCTTGCCTCTCTCGCGGTAACCAGTTTCTTGTCTTTTCGCTTAAGCAGAGAGTTCTCGTCACGCAATTTTCTGGCTGTAATAATCTGCCCTGCTCTCAGTGATGAATCACCCATATCTTCAACCACCTTCTGGCCGAAAATATAATCATTCTCTTCCATAAAGGCCACCTTGTTGACGATCTCATTCTCAAGGAAACGTGTATCGCCCGGATCCTCAATGATCACCTTGCGCATCATCTGACGTACAATGATCTCAAAGTGCTTGTCATTGATCTTCACACCCTGCATACGGTACACCTCCTGCACCTCGTTCACAATATATTCCTGAACAGCTGTGGGTCCTTTAATGGAAAGAATATCGGCTGGTGTGGTAGGCCCGTCTGACAATGGGGTTCCGGCTTTTACAAAGTCATTTTCCTGGGCCAGGATCTGTTTGGTAAGCGGAACCAGGTAACGTTTTTCATCCCCGGTTTTGGAGGTAATAATCACCTCCCTGTTCCCACGCTTGATCTTTTTGCCAAAGGAAACAACACCATCAATCTCGGACACAACAGCCGGATCAGAAGGATTACGTGCTTCAAACAGCTCTGTGATCCGTGGCAAACCACCGGTAATGTCACCTGATTTACCAACTGCCCGCGGTATTTTCGCGATAATGGTACCGGGTTTCACTTCCTTATTATCTGTGGTCACCACGTGGGCACCCACAGGCATGTCGTAAATCCTGAGTATTTCACCGTCCTTGCTGACAATACTCAATGACGGGTTCCGGGTCTTATCCTTGGATTCAATGATTACTTTCTCATGATAACCGGTTTGTTCGTCAGAATCTGTACGGTAAGTGGTTCCCTCTATCATGTTGTTGTAAACCACCTTACCCGTTTTGTCCGATACAATTACGGCATTGTAGGGATCCCATTCACATATGAGGTCACCTTTATTTACCTCATCACCATCCTTATAATAAAGGTTTGCACCATAGGGGATGTTCTGGCTTGTGAGGATCATCTGGGTATTCTTATCCACAATACGCATTTCAGCGGAACGACCAATCACCACCTGGTATTCCTTACCCTCCTCATTGGTAAAAGGAACCGAGCGGAGTTCGTCGATTTCCAGCATTCCGTCATATTTGGCATTGACCTTGGAAGCCGTGGCAATATTGGAGGCCGTACCACCAACATGGAAGGTACGCAGAGTAAGCTGTGTACCGGGCTCGCCGATAGACTGGGCCGCAATGACACCAACCGCCTCCCCTTTATGCACCATCCGGCCTGTGGCCAGGTTACGTCCATAACATCTGGCACATACACCAACCTTGGATTCACATGTAAGTACTGAGCGAATTTCTACCGCTTCAATCGGTGAATCTTCAATCAGCTGGCATATCTCTTCAGTAAGTTCACCGCCAGCCTCAACAATCAGTTTGCCGGTGGTGGGGTGAAAAATATCATGCAGACTGTTACGGCCAAGGATGCGGTCGTACAACGTTTCAACAGTTTCTTCATTGTTTTTGAGTGCGGTGGCCGTTAGCCCCCTGAGTGTACCACAGTCGGTTTCGGTAATAATGACATCCTGTGACACGTCCACCAGGCGGCGGGTAAGATACCCGGCATCGGCAGTTTTCAGTGCGGTATCTGCCAGACCCTTACGTGCACCGTGTGTGGAAATAAAGTACTCCAGTACGGACAGCCCCTCCTTAAAGTTGGACAAGATGGGATTCTCAATGATCTCACCACCCTTGGCACCGGACTTCTGGGGCTTGGCCATCAGACCACGCATACCGGATAGCTGACGGATCTGCTCTTTAGACCCCCTTGCTCCCGAATCGAGCATCATATAAACCGGGTTAAAACCCTGATTATCGGCCGTGGTCTGGTCGATCAGTACCTTGGTAAGCTTGGCATTGGTATGTGTCCAGATGTCAATGATCTGGTTGTAACGTTCATTGTTCGTGATAAAGCCCATGCTATAGTTCCCGCGCACTTCTTCCACCTGGTCATCTGCCTGATTGATCAAAATCTCTTTCTCTTCAGGCACCAGAATATCACCCAGGTTAAATGACAGTCCGCCCCGGAAGGCCATGGTAAACCCAAGATCCTTGATGTCATCCAAAAACTTCGAGGTACGGGAAATTCCTGTTTCCTTCATGATGCCGCCAATGACGTCACGCAAGGCCTTTTTAGTCAGCAATATATTGACAAAACCATAGCGTTCGGGTACAACGCGGTTAAACAAAACGCGTCCTACCGTGGTTTCAACCACCCGGTCAATCAGTTCATTGTTTTCCTTTACTTTGACCCTTACTTTGATTATGGCATGCAGGTCAGCAGCTCCTTCATTGTAGGCAATAATCACCTCTTCCGGCCCGTAAAAATTCAGCCCCTCCCCTTTTATAGGGTACTCTTCCGTACTTTTACGTCCTTTGGTCATGTAATAAAGACCCAATACCATATCCTGTGAAGGTACGGCAATCGGGGCACCGTTGGCCGGGTTCAGGATGTTGTGCGAAGCCAGCATCAGCAGCTGAGCTTCCAGAATAGCGGCATTGCCAAGCGGCAAGTGAACCGCCATCTGGTCCCCGTCAAAGTCGGCGTTGAATGCCGTACATACAAGCGGGTGCAGCTGAATGGCTTTACCCTCAATCAGCTTGGGCTGAAAGGACTGAATACCCAACCGGTGCAACGTGGGTGCACGGTTAAGCAGTACAGGATGGCCCTTCAATACATTCTCAAGAATATCCCACACTACAGGATCTTTCCTGTCTACAATTTTCTTGGCAGACTTTACCGTTTTCACAATGCCCCTTTCCAGCATCTTACGGATAATAAACGGCTTAAACAACTCAGAGGCCATCTCTTTAGGAATCCCGCACTCATGCAACTTCAACTCGGGTCCGACAACAATCACCGAACGGGCTGAATAGTCGACCCGTTTACCCAATAGGTTCTGACGGAAACGTCCCTGCTTCCCTTTCAGACTATCAGAAAGGGATTTGAGCGGCCTGTTTGATTCCGTTTTAACTGCATTGGTTTTCCGGGAGTTGTCAAACAGGGAGTCAACAGCCTCCTGCAACATGCGTTTTTCGTTTCGCAGTATCACATCCGGTGCCTTGATCTCAATCAACCGCTTAAGGCGGTTATTCCTGATGATCACACGACGGTAAAGGTCATTCAGGTCACTGGTGGCAAAACGACCACCATCCAGGGGAACCAGCGGGCGGAGTTCCGGAGGAATTACCGGTACCACATCCACGATCATCCAATCCGGCTTATTCTCAATGGTTTTCTGGGCATCGCGAAATGCCTCAACCACCTGCAAACGCTTGAGGGCATCAGCCTTGCGCTGTTGCGAGGTTTCGGTATTTGCTTTGTGGCGGAGGTCATAAGACAACTGATCCAGATCCAGGGTGGCCAGCAGTTCCTTCAGTGCGTCCGCACCCATTTTCGCCACAAATTTATTGGGATCGTCATTTTCCAGCATCTGGTTCTCCATAGGCAGAGATTCCAGCACATTGAAATATTCTTCCTCTGTGAGGAAATCCATGAAGTTCAGTTCATCCGACTTCGCTCCGGGATTGATCACCACATAACGTTCGTAGTAGATGACCTGATCTAGCTTTTTGGACGGCAAGCCCAGCAGGTAACCGATCTTGTTCGGCAAAGTACGGAAGAACCAGATATGGGCCACCGGCACAACCAGTTTGATGTGTCCCATACGTTCCCGCCTTACCTTCTTCTCCGTAACCTCTACCCCGCAACGATCACATACAATGCCTTTGTAACGAATACGCTTGTATTTTCCACAATGGCACTCCCAGTCTTTCACGGGACCGAAAATACGCTCGCAGAACAAGCCATCTCTTTCTGGCTTATATGTACGATAGTTAATGGTTTCTGGCTTCAACACCTCTCCATGCGACCTTTCAAGAACGGACTCGGGGGAAGCAAGGCTGATGGTAATGCTGGAGAAATTGCTTTTGACGTTGG
>PWHO01000315.1 GCA_003555385.1 Bacteroidales bacterium | reverse complement strand
TGTTCGGCTGCAGACTTTTAGATATGAAAAAACATTACGATCCGGAAACATACTGGGATGCCGTCGCAGAAAACATTGATTCGCGGCAGGACCTGAAAATCATTGCAGGGGATGATGAGCCGTATTACCGTTACAAGCGACGTCGCTTTCTGGAATTAATTGACTCCATCGATTTTTCCGGGAAAACGGTTTTGGAGATCGGGTCCGGGCCGGGCGGGAATCTGGATTTCATTTACCGGAAAGGCTGCAAGAAAATTACCGGTGTCGACATTTCACAGCAGATGGTCCTGCTTTCAAAGAGTTTGCTTGCCGGAAAGGGTATCGACGTCATAAAAATCAATGGGAGTGACCTGCCATTTGCAGATAAATCTTTTGAGGTTGTTTTTACCTCCACCGTGCTGCAGCACAACACAAATGAGGCTCAGCTAAAACGTCTTATCAGTGAAATATGCCGGGTGGCCAAAGATGACGTGTTGTTGTTTGAAAGGATAGAAAGTAAAGTTAAAGGGCATGAAAGCAATTTGGGAAGACCGGTTTCTTACTATGAAGAACTGCTTAAGGCCAATAAATTCGAGCTTGAGACCACAAGGTCTTTACCCATTCAGGCAAGCTATAATGTTTGCGGGGCAATCAGAAAGTTGTTTAACCGGAACGACCGGGAGGAGGGGGAGCCCCTTACGCAGTTTTCAATCACAATGGAAAAGCTGACCTTGCCTGTTACCTCGGTCCTGGACAAAATTATTCCCAGCAACCGTGATGTGATGCTTCTGAAGTTCAGGCGTACGGGGGATGTTTAATTGAGTGTTTTAAGGAACCCGGGGGATATCAGACATTATGTGTATTTTTGGAGCCGGCTTTCAGCCAATGATTCAGCCAGTTACCCATACCTTGTAAAAACCAGAGAATGAACAATCGTGTATCAGGTATACGTCCGCTTATCGGGAATACCCCCTTGCTCAGGATCTTATACCGCTACCAGGGCAAAGAGCGGACCATCTTTGCCAAGGCCGAACACCTCAATCTTTCCGGCAGCATCAAAGACCGCATTGCCTATTTTATCCTGAAAAAAGCTTATGATGAAGGCCAGATCAAAATGGGAGACCTGATTGTGGAAGCCACCAGTGGAAACACCGGGATATCCTTTTCGGCTGTGGGAAGGGCGTTGGGGCACCCTGTGACCATTTTTATGCCCGATTGGCTGAGTATCGAGCGAATCAATCTCATTAAGAGCCTGGGGGCACACATTGAGCTGGTAAGCAGGGAAGCCGGCGGGTTTCTCAAGTCAATTGACCTGGCAGAGGAACTGGCAGCCAATGACCCGAATGTGTTTCTTCCGCGGCAGTTTTCCAATGCCGACAATGTGGAGGCCCATTACCAGACCACTGGCCCGGAGATTTGGTACCAGTTAAAATACAAAGGGTTGATTCCAGATGCATTTGTGGCCGGAGTGGGAACCGGAGGCACGGTGATGGGTGCGGGGCGCTTCCTTAAGGAGATGCATGAACCCGTGAGAATCTATCCCCTGGAACCATCGAATTCGCCCACGCTTTCAACCGGCTGTAAGGTGGGTAAACACAGGATTCAGGGGATTTCGGATGAATTTATCCCACCCATACTGGCACTGAATGATCTCGATGAGGTGATCGGGGTGGATGACGGCGATGCCATTCTGATGGCCCAGAAGTTATCTTCGCGGCTGGGTCTGGGTGTGGGAATCTCTTCGGGGGCAAACTTCCTGGGTGCAGTGAAGTTGCAGAATATGCTGGGCGATGACAAAGTGGTGGTGACCATCTTTCCCGACGACAACAAAAAATATTTAAGTACCGACCTGATCAGGGAGGAGCCCCTGGGCGAAGATTTTCTGAGTGCGGACATTGAGCTGGATCGCTATGTGGCCCACAGAAGGGTTTGCCAGGTGTGTTGTGACCCGCTTAATTGTGCCGAGGCAGAGTTTTCCAGCAACTGTCCCCGGCTGCTAACCAAAGCCGTTTCATAACCCGATCCCGCCCCGGCTGCTAACCAAAGCCGTTTCATAGCGTGATCCCACCCCGGTTGCTAACCAAAGCCGTTTCATAACCCGGCCCCGCCTGGTTTTTCAGGCTGTGCCTGCCGCAGGCGCCCGGGGCTTGCCGAACCCAATTTCAGAAAGGCGGGGAAAAACAGAAAGATTCCGGGCAGGGACAAAACCAGCCCACCTATGGTGCCGGCGGCAAAGGCGAACCAGAAAGGTTCCCTGGTGCCCACCACGAAGGGTATAAGGCCGATGATTGTAGACAGGATGGTAAGCAGGACCGGGGTGATCTTGTGTCTGAATGCTTTCAGGTAAATCCGGGTTTTATTGGGGTTGGATAGTCCTTTGACCATATTGTTGTACTCATTCAGAATGTAAAGCCCTGCGTTTACCGCGAGCCCGCTGAGCAGTATGAAAGAGGCCCATCCTCCCTGGTCAAAATTCAGGTTGAAAAGGTAAAAGGTGAGGAATAATCCTGAAAAAGAAAAAGGGATCAGGGAGAGTACCGCCAGGGGTTGTGACAGTGAATTCAGCAATATGGAGCAAACGATGAATATGATAATCACCACAAGGAGTATCAGGTGGAGGTAGCCCTGGCTTTCGTGAATCCAGCCCGGCCCGCTTGGTCTGCTTGCAGCAAACCCTATGGGCATTTGTTGGTTGATATACTCTGACAGCTCTTCAATTAGCCGGGCCTCCATTGCTGGAGGGCCCAGAAATGTGAAGTTGAACCGTATGTGGTATTGCTGATTTTCCTTATAGATGTTGCTGCCTGTAGCTCTCCTGCTCAGGCTCAGCAACCCGCCCGGTTTAACGAACTGATTGTTGACATACAGTGGTCTGTGCTCCAGGTCCCACAGGTTGTACTCCAAATACTGGTCTGGCACCAATCTGATAGCAACAGGTTCATTGTTTACATATACTGTACTTGAGGGCCGGCTCATTATAAGTTGATTAAGCTGGCTGTGTACCTGTGCCAATGTGAGGTTGGCTGCGGCAAGGCTTCGCGGGTGGGCTTCCATGTAAAACTCCATGGGTGGTGCACTGTACCACGAATCGCCCCCAATGATGTTTGTCTGGGAAACCCGGGGGTTTTGCCTGGCTCTTTCCGTCAACATTTCGGCATAACGGTAAAGAAGGTCATAGTTGTATCCGGTAAGGGCAATGGCCCTGCTACCAACGCTACTTCCCAGCCGGTTGCTGAAACCCTGGCCCACACCCCACACACCCCATTCGGCACCCCCAATGCTGATTGCTTTCTGAATCAAGGTATTTTTGAGAATGTGCGGGAAAATACCCCTTTCGTATTCAGGCTTGAAGCTAATTGTAATCCTGGCCTGGGTGCGCGAGCTTATGCTGGTGCGGAACTGATCTATTTCCTCATACCGGCTAAGTTCATCTTCCATTTGCATTACGGCCTGGTTAATCTGTTCGAGGGTGGCACCGTCGGGCATTGAGGCTGTTACGTTCAGGGTGGTGCGTTCGGGGTCTGCAAAGAATGATCTTTCGAAAACATATTGGGAAAATAGCCTGAACGTACCCCCCAGAGCGACCTCAAGCGGTTTCCTCAGTGTTTCCTGGTAAAACCTGCTGCCTATGGTCTGGTTATATGCGTCAGATGCCAGAGAGGTACCTTCAACCCTGGTGGGCAGCATGTGTAAGGGGATGCCGAAAATAAGCAGGAACAACAGCAAACTCATCCATCTCCATCGACGGGAAACAATCACGAACCACAGGTACCCCTGCCAGATCTTTACCTGCCTGCGGGCAAGTTTAAAAGAATTCTGCGGTTTCTTTACCTCCAGCTTCAATATTTTGAATAGCGATGGAATAAAAAACAAAGCAATCCCCAGTGATACAAAGAGGTTTACCATAACCACCATGGCAAAGTCACGGAATTGTAATTGCTGTTCGCGTCCCAGCAGGAAAATCACCGACAGGCTTCCAATGGTGGTAGCCGTTGCCGCCAGGATGGCCAGAAAGGCTTTCTGATTACCTCTTGTGCGCAAATGCTCGATCATCACAATGCTGTTGTCGATCATCATGCCAAACGATACCGTAATGCCCGCCAGTGAGTATAGGTGTATCTCGATACCCAGCCAGCGGTAAAGAATGATGGCTATCGACAGGTTGGCCAGAATTGTGGCGAGAATCATCAGCAAATACCTGGATTTACGCGTCACAATGGCTACGAAAAGCATTAATATTACAAATGAAAACACCATGCGGTAGCTTACCCTCATGAGATCCCTGCGTATATGATGTGTATTGTCGGAGGTCACCGTGGCACTCCAGCCAGGGGGCATTCTCTGCTGCAAATCATTCATGACAGCCCTAATGTTGTTTGCCACCACAAGCTGGTTGGCCCCTTCCTGTGCAAAAATGTTGAGCACCACCGTTGTTTTGCCATTTATGCGATAGTAACTGGTGGGCTCTGCCTGAACCAACCGGGCAGTTGTCAGTTGATTGAGGTAAACCATGGTGTTGCCGGTGGCTTTTACAGGGATTTTTTTCCAGGATTCATTGAGGTTTTGGTTTGCCCTGATTATTAATGGCACCATTTCCGTGGCCCTGTTTTCGTGTGCTACCTTTACCATACCCAGGTCATTGGCAGAAAAATATCCGGCAATGGCACTCTGTATTTCGTCAACCGTAACTCCCGTGGTGTGCAGATTCCTTGAGTCAAATTCAAGGTGGTACTCAAGCGGCGTTACCCCGTGCAGGGTGGCATGCTGGAAACCACCAATTCGCGAAAGGGCGGGGATAATGGTTTTTTGGGTGTAATCTTCAATAAAAGCAGTTTGCTCAGGGGCAATGATCCGGTATGACATCAGCACCCTGCTTTGCCGGGCAACAGCCTGTGCAGAAACATTGGGGTAGCTGACATTGTCGGGTAACTGCGGAAACAAACGCCGCACATGCGAGGCGATCTCAAAACGGGCCATCTCAACATCTACACCCTCCTTCAGGTTCAGGGTGATGTTGCCCCGCCCCTGGCTCGACAGGGAGGTTATTTTTTCGACCCCCTTCATGGTGGCCAGTGCAGATTCGATCCGGGAGGTAACTTCGCGTTCCACTGTGAGTGCCGGTACTCCGGGCCAGTTGAAACTGACATTGATGGTTGGTAAATGGGCAGAAGGATGCAACCGGATGCCCAATCCGGGAGCCAATGCAATGCCCACCACCGAAAGTGCAACGATAGTGATGATTATGGAAAAAGGCGGGAAACGCATGGTGGCCGGGTTTAGCAATTCGGGGGAAATATCGGCAGATCAATTATTGTTTCTGGCAATGAACTTTTTGATTTTGTAAATTGAATAATAAAGTGATGGAAGCAGGTAAAGGCTCACCAATGTGCCAATTGCCAGGCCTGCCATAATGGCAATGGCCAGCGGCCTTTGCATCTGGCCCCCTATGCCCGATATGAAAAGAATCGGAAAGAGTGCCAGTATGGTGGTAATACTGGTCATGATTATGGGTTTCAGTCTGATGTGTCCGGCCTCCATCAGTGCCCTCAGGATAGGGGTTCCTCTGCGCAGAAGGCGGTTTATGGTATCTATTTTCAAAATATTGTCGTTGATGATGATCCCTGCCATGACCACAAGGCCTATCATGGACATCAGGTTGAGGCTCTGCCCGGTTGCAAGCAATACAAGCATGGCTCCTGCGGTTGCCACCGGCACCTCAAAGAGTATGATGAACGGGAGCAGCAAAGATTCGAATTGAGCCGCAAGTATGAAAAACAGCAACAACAGGGCTATGATGCCAATTACCAGAAGTTGATTTGCCAGTTCCTGCCGGGAGAAAATACTGCCGGCGTAATCAACATCAAAGTTGGTGTCGGCCTGAACCAGTTCATTTATGGACGCGGTGACGGAGCTTAGCTGGTCTTGTGTAATGTTGAGGTCAACCGGGAAATAAGGGCCTTCAAGTCCGGCAATTATTCCGGGGATGGAAACGTCGGTGCTCAGGCTTATGAGCGAGCTAACCGGTACGTTTACCCCATTCCGGTTTTTCACAAAGGACTTCGGAAGGTTTGCGAAGAAATCGCTTTGGGCTGCTCCTACCTTGATTGGTACAGCGGTATGCCCATCCAGTAAACGGGTTACCTGGTTCTGGTTTAACATGCGTCGGAGTTCCGTTACCAGTGCGGGTTTGTCAACCAGGTGCAGTGCCAGCATTTGCATATTGGCCTCAAGGACCATGATCTGGTTAAGGGCCAGTGGTGCCAATGTCACTTCCGGCAGGGCTTCCTGTATCTTTTCCAACATGTTTGAAACAGCCTTGTGCGCTTCGGGCCCCAAATCGCGGGTGGGTTTCAGTCGCACTTGCAAGGGGGCCATGGTCTCTCCGAAAACCATATCGAAGATGTTGTCTTCGGGTAGGATGTTCATTAAAGCGTTTGGGTACTTTGTGTTGAAGTGCACTGTGGCAGCTTGCTCTATACGTTGAATTTGGTCCTGGTTTTCGGTTTCGACGTATATCAGGGCCTGGGAGGGTGTAAGCTGGTGCTGGTTTTGCAACATGAATTGCTGCCTGCCAACCAGTACGTTGGTTTGCACGGCACCGGAGCCAACTTCATCAAGCATTGCCTCAACCCTGTGCCGGTTTTCGTCAATATTAAGGTTGGCGTTCCAGTCAATCCATAGCAAAGCCGCCTTGCGCTCGGTTTGGGGAAGGTTTTCCTTTTCCACGAAAGTGAAAGTGAAATACAGGGAAGCAAGCAGCAGCACCACTAGGCCCCATACCATGCCTTGCCTGCGCATAACGGCCTTGAAAACCCTGCTGTAAAGTGAATGGTAATCGAACCAAACCTTCCTGCCGTGATTCGGGCTGTTGTTCACCGCTTTTGCCTTTCGGTAGAGGATATGGTAAATTACCGGAATCACTATCATGGCAACTGTCAGTGAGGTAAGCAGCCCGATGGAAATCGCCATGGCCTGGTCAAAGAACAATGCCCCGGCCACGCCCCCAAAAAACACCAGGGGCACAAATACCGAGCAAGTGGTAAGCACCGAACTGAGCAAGGGGGTGAATACCTCGTTGGTACCTGCTACGCATGCATCATGAAGACTCAGCCCCTTTCGGCGATAACGTGTTATGTTGTCAATGACAATGATGGAGTTGTCGATCATAAGCCCAATACAAAGGATGAGGCCCGAAACCGACACCACGTTGATTGAGAGGTTGACAAAATAGAAAAACAGCAGGGAAATCACCAGCGCTGCCGGAACAGATATAACAATGATCCAGGGTGAACGGGGGTCGCGCAGGAACAGAAACATAACCAGGAAAGCCAGCAATGCCCCGATGAGCAGTGTTTGTGAAAGGTTGCTTATGGTGGTGTCGAGCAGTTTGGTCTGGTCGCGTGAAATGGTGAATTGCATCTCCGGGTAGTCTCTTTCGAACTGCCCGACCAGCGAGTGCAGGTTTTCCTTGAAGTCCTGCATGCGGGCATCGCCTTGTTTCACGATGGCCATGGTTAACGACCTCCGGTCATTGCACAGGACCATTCCCTGAGGTTCTGCCGTTGATGTTTCGATGGTACACAGGTCTTTCACCTGCCAGATCCGGCCCTCGTGGTTGAGGTAAAGGTTGCCGATGTCGGCTGCATCAACCATATTGTGGCCTACCCGGACATGGTACTGGAATTGCAGATCGCGCAGGATAATGTTTCCGAACCGCATGTTTGCAGCGGCAATGGTGTTTTCGATGACCGTTGGCGGTATATTCATGGCCTCGAGCAAGGCGTTGTCGGGCTTTACCACTATTTCGCTGAAAGTACGGCCGCTGATGTCGGCCATTGCCACCTGGGGTAGTTGTTCAAGCCTTCGCCTGATTACTTCGTCGGTAAAGGTGCCGAGTTCAAAAAACGCTGAGCGGGACATGCTTCCCTCTGTGTTCCTGAGGCTTACGTCCAGATAGAAAACCGGTATGTCTGATGCGCTTGCCTTAACAACTGCCGGTCTTTCGGTACCCCGCGGCATTGCTGAAACCGCCCTGTCGACGAGTTCGTTGATCTCGATGTATGAGAGATCAATATTGGTGCCGTGGCGCAGATGCAAGGTTACGCTCCCGTTGCCGTGGTTGGCCTGTGAGCGTAGTTCCTCCAGGTTATTTACCTGCATGAGGTTGCTGCGCAAGGGCTGCATGATGGCATTTTCAAGTTCAGAGGCAGACATTTCAGGTGCCGATACCTGCACGCTGATACGTGGTATGTCCACATCCGGCACCAGAGAAACCGGCAGCTGGCGCATTGCCACTGCCCCAAGTACCAGAGATGCGGTGAGTACCATCAATACGGCTACCGGACGTCGTATCAGGAATGAGACCATGCTAGTGAGAATTGGAAATTTCCACCGGGGCACCGTGTGAGAGATTCATGTTGCCGTTTATCACCACCGTGTCGCCGGGGGTCAAAGAGGCAACCCTGTCAGGGTTGGGTACCACGTTCAGATGGGTGCTGTTTTGGTCAATAATGTTCACGTACGTCCATTCTGCTTTGCCTTCAACGTACTTGAAAAGCACCGTGAGGTTATCGCGGTAGACAACTGCCTGCCTTGGCACCACCATTTGGTTTGGCACGGTGCTTGAAATGAGCACGTTTACGTTCATGCCTTCCAGCAGCTCCTTGTTGCCGGCCAGTGTTGCGGTAACCTGAACGCGGCCGTGTTCATCAACCACTGGGTTGACCTGGGTGATGGTGCCGTTAAATGAAACGTCCGGGTTGGCAAATGTACTTACACTAACGCTGTTTCCGGGGGTGGCCATGGGTAATTCGATTTCCATTACCGGAAAATTAACCACAAATTCTGAGTTGTCAATTACCACGCAAAGGGGATTGCCCGGATTGGACATCTCGTAGGGTTTTACCTCAAGATTCGCCACAACCCCTGCGAAAGGCGCTCGAATTGTTGAGCGGGCAATGTCGTCTTCAATGGTGCGAACTTCGTTGCGGGCGCGGGTGTAGCCCGACTGCATCGTAGCCAGCCGCCAGGTTTCGGCCGGCATGGAAGAACTGTCTGGCAGGGTGTAGCCCCGCCCCAGCAACAGGTCTCTTAAATTTACTTCGGCCTCATCGACCGCAAGGCGCGCCTGTACAAGTCGTCTCTCCAGTTGCATGGTACAAAGCCTTGCCAACATTTGCCCGGCAGAAACCTGTTGCCCATTCGCAACATCTACCGCCACCAGGGTTTCGGCAAAAGGCA
>PWHO01000296.1 GCA_003555385.1 Bacteroidales bacterium | reverse complement strand
GGGTATTTGTTTTTCTCGTCTGGTTCATGCTCTTCCATCTCAATCAATTCCCATTTACCAGTATCGATTTCCGGAAAAAAAGCATCGCCTTCAAAATTGCCGTAAATCCGGGTAATGTATAAGCGGCGGGCCTGGTAAAGGTCAATGGTTTGCCTGTAGATTTCCTCTCCGCCTGTCACGAAAACATCCTTTTGGTCTTTCACCATTTTTAAGGCTTCACTGATGGAATTTGCGATTTGGCATCCCTGAGCGTCATAATCCTTTTTGCCTGTCACCACAATGGTTTCCCGCCCCTTCAGGGGTTTTCCCATCGACTCAAATGTTTTTCGTCCCATGATAAGGGTGTGCCCCATGGTAAGATTCTTGAAATGTCTGAGATCAGCCGGCATATGCCACATGAGCTGGTTTTCGTTTCCGATCACGTTGTTATTGCCCAGTGCAGCGATCAATAAAAGTTTCATGATGATTGACTTTGGTTAATATCTGTCCCATGTTAGATGGCCACCGGGGCTTTAATATGGGGGTGCGGGTCGTATCCCGTCAACTCAAAATCTTCATAACGGAAAGAGAAAATATCCTTTACATCCGGGTTGACTTGCATGACTGGCAGGGGCCGGGGCTCTCTGCTCAGCTGAAGATTTGCTTGTTCGAGATGGTTCAGGTACAGGTGTGCGTCCCCGAACGTATGAATGAAATCACCTGCTTTCAGCCCGCAAACCCGGGCGATCATCATCGTAAGCAGCGCATAAGAGGCGATGTTAAAAGGAACGCCCAAAAAGCAGTCTGCACTTCGCTGATATAGCTGGCAGGAAAGTCGTCCGTCTGCCACATAAAACTGAAAGAGGATATGGCAGGGTGGGAGGGCCATCTTGTCCAGCTGGCCGACGTTCCATGCATTCACCAACAACCTTCGCGAATCGGGGTTGTTTTTGATTTGCCGGATCAGTTCGCTGATCTGGTCAATATGCCCGGTTTCCGTTGGCCAGCTTCTCCACTGTGCGCCGTAAATCGGTCCCAGGTCGCCGGATTCATCGGCCCATGCATCCCAGATAGACACTCTGTTCTCTTTTAAGTAAGCGATGTTGGTGTCGCCTTTCAGAAACCATAGCAGTTCGTGGATGATGGAACGAAGGTGCAGTTTCTTGGTAGTTACCAGGGGGAACCCATCTTCCAGGTTAAATCGCATCTGATACCCGAATACGCTGATGGTTCCGGTACCGGTTCTGTCTCCTTTTTTTGTACCGTTTTTAAGGATGTGGTCTAAAAGGTCAAGGTATTGGATCATCTCTTCCTGGTTTGTGTAAGGCTTTTCCTGGTTTGTGTAAGGCTTTTCCTGGTTTTCGTAAGACCTCTCCTGATTTTTGTAAGACAATCGTGTGTCTTATCGCTATGTGAAGATTGTTGTTTTGATGCGGTTATCCCAGTATCATGCCTACGATGGTTGCGCTCATAAGTCCTGCAAGTGTTCCGCCGAGCAATGCCCTCATCCCGAAGCGGGAAAGAAGCACCTTGCGGGACGGAGCCAGTGAACCGATACCGCCGATCTGTATTCCGATACTGGCAAAGTTGGCAAAACCGCAAAGCAGGTAAGTGGCCATGATGATGGACTTGGGGTCGGCAAAAGCATCCATTTCCTTGAGTTCTGCAAGACTGAGGTAACCGATGAATTCCGTCATGATGATCTTTTCCCCCAGGAGTCTTCCTACCAGGGTGATGTCGGGTAAACTGACCCCGATGAGCCACATGATGGGGGCAAAGGTGTACCCCAGGATGAATTGCAGGGAAAGCTCTTCGTAGCGGCCATTTGTGGCCTCTGCTATTGCCGGGTTAAGGTTGATCATGTCACCGATCCCCCCAACAATGTGGTTGAACATGGCAATGAAAGCGATAAAGACCAGCAGCATGGCGGCTACATTGGCAGCCAGGCGCAGGCCTTCTCCGGCACCGTTCGTAATGGAGTCCAAAATGTTGTCGCCGATTCTGTCTTTGGAGATCTCCATGGTTTTGTCAATCCTTTCGGTCTGAGGGTAGAGAATTTTGGAGATCACCACAGCTCCCGGTGCAGCCATGATTGAGGCGGCCAGGAGGTGCTGGGCGAAGATCAGCCTTTGTACAGGGTCATCCCCGCCAAGGAAACTGATATAAGCGGCCAGCACTCCGCCTGCCAGGGTGGCCATACCTCCTGTCATTACCAGCAGTATCTCTGACTTTGACATGTTGGCCAGGTAGGCCTTGATCATCAGCGGAGACTCTGTCTGGCCCAGGAAAATGTTCCCGGCAACCGACAGACTTTCCGCTCCTGAAAGACGCATGGCCTTGGTCATCAGCCAGGCCATGCCATAGACGATCTTCTGAATGATGCCAAGGTAAAATAGTAAACTGGTCAGGGCGGAGAAAAAGATGATGGTCGGCAGCACCTGGAAAGCAAAGATGTAACCATAACGCTCGGTGTCCAGAAAGCCTGCAAAAAGAAAGTCGGTTCCTGCCTTGGTGAAATCGAGGATCACCACGAAAACCGATCCGACCATTTCGAAAAAATACTGGACTGCCGGTACCTGCAATACCCCAAAGGCCAGAAGTACCTGCACGGATAAGCCTATTCCGACTACCCGCCAGGAGATGGCCTTTCGGTTGGCACTGAAAATCCAGGCGATGAATATCAGTACAAACATGCCCAGTAACCCCCGGAAAATGGAGGTTATCCCGAATGCATATTCGTGCACATCCGCCGGGGTATAGGTGAGATGATAACGGTGTTCGGAATCCGTCAGTACCAGTGTTTCCTCCCCGAGTTGTTCAATGACGAAAACAATGGGACGGCTGTCTGTGGTCAGCCTGTCTTCGGTGTGTATTGCCAGTAATTCTCCCTCATGATAATACTGAAGCAAAGGCTGGCCTTCGTCAACCCGGTAATTTACCGAGTCTACAGCGACTTCAAGATCGTCGGGTATTGGTGCAAGATAGAGGGTGTCACCAGCCCTGGACCAGCTTCCGAAAGCTTCCTGTTCAAGGAATTGTGAATGAAGGGAAAAGGTTCTTTCCCCCTCCGCATCAACCAATGTCAGTGTATCTTGTTCAGACAGGCCGGCACTTTGCCCGGTGGTCTTGTCAACCACTTCATCAAAGGCCCATATTTTAGAGATTTCTGCCTGGAGGCCGGGTTCTGTACCGGAGTTGCAGGAACTGAAAAACAGTGCCGGCAGCATCAATAATAATAAAAACCTGGGAATCGTAAGTGTATTATTCATTGAAATACCACTGATTAAGCTTATTGATTACTTCTTGCTTCCTTTTCGTTTATTGATTTCATCCCTGATCACGGAAGCTTTTTCGTAGGCTTCGGAATCAATGGCTTCCATCAGTTTTTTCTCCAGTTCCTTCGATGTCATCTGGCTGTAATCTGTTTTATGCTCTTTTGGGTCCTTTTCAACTACTTCGGCGGGTGGATCGATGGAATCATCGCCTTCCTGCATGACAATACCGGCCGCCTTGAGGATTTTTTCGTAGGTGTAGATCGGGCACTGGAAACGGACAGCGATCGCGACAGCATCCGAAGTTCTTGAATCAATCTCTACTTCTTTTGTTCCGTCAAAACAGATCAGCTTGGCAAAAAAGATCCCTTCGCTGAATTTATAAATGATGACTTCGGTAATGGAAATGTGAAAAGTGGTGGCAAAGTTTTTAAAAAGATCATGTGTCAGCGGCCGGCTGGGTTTCATCTTTTCCAGCTCAATGGCGATGGCCTGTGCTTCGAAGCTTCCGATAATGATCGGTAACCGTCGTTTTTGCCCTTCTTCACCAAAAATCAGTGCATAGGCACCGGATTGCGATTGGCTGTAGGATATTCCAAGAATCTCGAGTTTGATTTTTTTCATATGGCCACAGTCAGGTTGCTGAAACCACAAATTTACTGGTTTTTTTCAGATATTCATGATCGTAACGGCCTTTTTCCACGATTAAACAGGATTTGTAGGAAATCTGAAAAAAAATTATAAAAACATTGATCAAATAATTTTGTTGAATGATTAAATCTTTATTTTTGTTGTTATTAGTCAACCCTTTGTACCTATTTACACAAAACAAACGCCTAAAAAATGTCTTTAATCTTCTGGTTGGTCCCGATTAGTGCACTGTTAGCTCTGGGCTTTGCCTGGTATTTTTTCCGGCAAATGATGGCAATGGACGAAGGCACAGATATGATGAAAAGAATTGCCACCCATGTTCGCAAAGGAGCTTCCGCCTATTTGCGACAGCAATACAAGGTGGTGATCGTCGTGTTCCTGGTAATTACGGTGATCTTTTCTTTTCTTGCCTACGGCCTGGGGGTCCAAAACAACTGGGTCCCCTTCGCATTTATAACCGGCGGTTTTTTCTCAGGACTTGCCGGTTTTTTTGGCATGAAAGCGGCCACTTATGCCAGTGGGAGGGTGGCCCATGCCTGCCGGACTTCGCTTGACGGCGGGCTGCGCCTGGCATTCCGCAGCGGGGCGGTGATGGGGCTGGTGGTAGTCGGGCTGGTTCTGCTGGATGTTTCATTGTGGTTTATTGTGCTGAATATCTTTATCCCGGAAACCTTTGACGGGTACCAGTTGATGACCATTACGGCTATCATGCTGACCTTTGGTATGGGAGCTTCCACGCAGGCATTGTTTGCCCGTGTGGGCGGAGGTATCTACACCAAAGCAGCGGATGTGGGTGCTGACCTGGTGGGGAAAGTTGAGGCCGGAATTCCCGAGGATGACCCGAGAAATCCGGCAACCATTGCCGATAACGTGGGTGACAATGTGGGTGATGTGGCCGGTATGGGTGCTGACCTTTTTGAGTCATTTGCTGCCTCCATCCTGGCAACAGCATTACTGGGGGCTGCAGCTTTCATGGGCTACGGCCTGGATGTGCAATTCAATGCAGTCGTTGCACCGATGCTGATTGCATCACTGGGTACGCTTTTATCCATTGCAGGGGTGTTTATGGTGCGCACAAGGGAAGGGGCGAGCCAGAAGGAACTGCTTCGCTCCCTGGGTTTTGGTGTGAATATGAGTGCCGGATTGATTGTGGTGGCTTCCTTCTTTATCCTGTATTTTTTGAACCTGCCCAACTACCTGGGTTTGTGGGGGTCGATTGTGACCGGCCTGCTGGCAGGTATTGCCATTGGCCAATCCACTGAATATTTTACCGCTTCAGCCTACAGGCCGACAAGAAAGATTGCCGAATCGAGCCAGACGGGTACGGCCACGCTCATCATAAGTGGTGTGGGTACCGGCTTGATATCTGCAGCAGTCCCCCTGTTTATTATTGTGGTAGCGATTACCCTTTCATTCTTATTTGCTACAGGGTTTACATTTGATATGGGTAGTCTGAATTACGGCCTTTATGGCATAGGTATTTCTGCGGTGGGCTTGCTTTCAACCCTGGGGATAACACTGGCCACGGATGCCTACGGGCCCATTGCCGACAATGCCGGCGGAAATGCCGAAATGTGCGGCCTTGGTGCAGAGGTGAGGGCGCGGACCGACGCCCTGGATGCATTGGGGAATACAACTGCGGCTACCGGAAAGGGGTTTGCCATTGGTTCTGCTGCATTGACTGCTCTGGCACTGCTGGCATCCTACTTCGAAGAGGTCAGGATGATGTTCGTGAAGTTCCTTGATCGTCCGCAGGAACTGATTAACGGAACCCCGGCCATTGATGCCGAATTCATTGATTTTGTACACCATTATGAAGTTCACCTGATGAATCCCAAGGTGATCGTGGGGATTTTGCTTGGCGTGATGGCAGTCTTTTTATTCAGCGGAATGACAATGAATGCCGTAGGCCGGGCAGCACAGAAAATGGTGGATGAGGTGCGGAGGCAGTTCTCATCTATTCCCGGTATCATGGACAGAAAAGCTGAGCCGGATTATGCCCGTTGTGTGTCCATTTCCACTAAAGGAGCTCAGCAAGAGATGATGGCCCCGTCACTGATCGCATTGCTGATCCCGGTGGTTGTCGGGTTATTGTTCGGCGTACCCGGGGTATCCGGATTGCTGCTGGGTACCATCTCATCCGGGTTTGCCCTGGCTATTTTTATGGCCAATGCAGGTGGGGCATGGGACAATGCGAAAAAGTACATCGAAGAAGGCCATTTTGGCGGAAGGGGATCTGAAGGACATCGTGCGGCAATTAACGGCGATACCGTTGGCGACCCGTTCAAAGACACCTCAGGTCCAAGCCTGAATATCCTGATCAAGCTCATGGTAATGGCCTCGGTGGTGACGGTGGGGCTGGCTGTTTCTTATGCAATGTTCTAGAATTGTAACTGCCGGTGTAGTAAGAACCCTTTGAGAAGCCTTTTTCCGTTGCTGCTTATATTTTTGACTATATTTGTTTTATGAAGCGTAAAAGAGTACTGGTAACGGGTGGTGCCGGGTTTATCGGATCTCATCTTTGTGAGCGCCTGCTCGGCATGGGGCATGATGTGTTGTGCGTGGATTCTTATTTTACCGGTAGCCGGGACAATATATCCCACCTGTTTGACAATTACCGTTTTGAAGTGATCCGTCACGATATTACCAAAGAGCTTTTTGTTGAAGTGGATGAGATATACAACCTGGCCTGTCCTGCTTCCCCGGTTCACTACCAGTACAATCCTATTAAAACCATCAAAACTTCGGTGATGGGGTCGATTCATGTGCTTGGACTGGCGAAAAGAGTTAAAGCGAAAGTATTACAGGCATCCACAAGTGAAGTATACGGTGATCCTCACAGCAGCCCACAGCATGAAAGCTACTGGGGCAATGTGAATCCCATCGGGATAAGATCTTGTTATGATGAAGGAAAGCGATGTGCTGAGACACTTTTTATGGATTATCACCGTCAGAACCAGGTCAGAATTAAAATTGCCCGGATTTTCAATACATATGGTCCCAGGATGCAACCAGACGATGGAAGGGTTGCATCCAATTTTATTATGCAGGCTCTGAGGGATGAAGATTTGACCATTTATGGTGATGGCACCCAGACACGCAGTTTTCAATACATTGATGACCTGCTTGACGGGCTGTCTGCATTGATGGATACCGGGGATGAAATTATCGGACCGGTTAACCTCGGCAACAAGAATGAATTCACCATCAACGAACTGGCGCAGATGGTTCTTGAACTGACTGGCTCCGGGTCCAGAATCACTTACCTTCCCCTGCCGGAAAATGATCCCGTTCAGCGCAAACCGGATACGGCATATGCCCGTGAATTGCTGGACTGGGAGGCTGCAATTCCTTTGCGTGAGGGATTGCAGAAAACCATCTCCTACTTTGAAACCCTTCTCAGGGGTTAGTAAAGGCGCGTAAGCTATTGATATGCAGGTGTTTGAAAAGATAAAACAAACATTTAAACTTTTTTGTGTCAATGGCCTCGGTATTAATCCGTAATTTTGCCGGATAACCATTATAGTATAGTTTATGAAAGTACCTAGTGTTTTAACATTCCGCGCTTTGGTGGAAAACAGCACCGCCCGTTATGGCGATACTCCGGCCCTTGGCTTCGCAGGAGGGGATATCATGACTTACAAGGATGTAAGCGAAGGGATCAACCAGTTGATGGATTTGTTGATTTCAGGCGGGGTTAAGCCCGGAGACCGGGTGATGTTGCTGGGGCAGAATATGCCCCGGTGGGGTGTTTCCTACCTGGCTGTGACCAGTATGGGTGCAGTGGTTGTGCCGGTACTGACAGATTTTTCCGAGGAGGAAATTTCCAAACTTATTGGCCACAGTGAAGCAAAAGCGGTGATTGTTTCCGAAAAACTTGCTCCCAAATTGAAAGGGACTTTCCCGAAAACCCTGAAAATGGCTGTGCTGATGGATGACTTCCGTGAGATCAGCCTGGGTATGCTGGAAATGACCGGGTCTGTTGGCGATGCAGAGTCACGAAGTCGTGAAGGTGTTGGGATGCCCCCGGCACCGAATGAGGATGACCTGGCAGCCATTTTGTATACTTCAGGAACCACAGGGAAACCCAAGGGGGTGATGCTCACCCATAAGAATATCTTGTCCAATGCCGTGAATACACTGGGAATACAGGATGTAAATGAGAAAGACAGGTTGCTGTCTGTCCTGCCCCTGCCTCATACCTATGAATGTACCATTGGC
The DNA here is from genome assembly GCA_003555385.1 of Bacteroidales bacterium. Lineage (GTDB taxonomy): Bacteria > Bacteroidota > Bacteroidia > Bacteroidales > UBA7960 > PUPG01. The sequence goes on along the minus strand of PWHO01000296.1, from coordinate 1,187 downwards.
TTCCTGATCCCTTACATGGGGGGTGCCGCGGTATACTACCTGGATAAACTGCCCACGCCCACCGTTCTTTTGCCGGCAATGCAGCAGGTTAAGCCAACGATGATGCTTACCGTTCCGCTGATCATTGAAAAGGTTTACCGGAACAAGGTGCTTCCCAAGCTCAGCGGCAGTAAGGCCATGCGATTTTTAAACAAATCGCGCATGGTACAAAAGATGTTCCATAAAATGGCCGGAAAAAAAATCTATAAAGCCTTTGGTGGTAAATTGCACTTTTTTGGCATTGGCGGTTCAAAGGTGGATGCAGCCACTGAGCTTTTTCTGCGTGATGCCGGGTTCCCCTACGCCATTGGCTACGGGCTGACCGAAACCTCACCCCTGCTGGCCGGCTGTGCCCCCAGGCTTACGAAATATCGTTCCACCGGCTTTTGTCTGCCCGATCAGAAGCTGCGAATCATGGATCCTGATCCGGTTACGGGCGAAGGGGAGATTATTGCTTCCGGCCCCAATATCATGAAAGGCTATTACAAGGAACCCGGTCTGACCAAAGACGTGTTTACGTCCGATGGCTGGTTCAAAACCGGTGATCTCGGTATGCTGGACAAGGATGGCTATGTCTATATCAAGGGACGCCTGAAAAATATAATCATCAGCGCCAGCGGTGAGAATATTTATCCCGAGGATATTGAGGCCGTGATCAACAGCCAGCATAACGTACTTGAAAGCCTTGTGTATGAACTGAAAGGCAAGCTGGTGGCAAGGGTTCATCTCAATTATGAGGAGATCGACCAGCGGTATAATGAAATGAAAGAATCTGCCGGGCATATGTACGACCAGGCACAGGAGAAAGTCAGGAAACGACTTTCAGAAATCCAGCAAAAGGTGAATGCACGCCTGAATCGCTTTTCAAGGCTTACCATTATCCAGGAGCAGCCAGAACCTTTTGAGAAAACCCCTACCAAGAAGATTAAACGGTTTCTCTACAAAGACAAAAAGTGAGTCAGCGCAGAGCGCTGACGGTTAGTCGAGGGCTATCGCCCTCTCCAGTTAGTCGGCGCTGGCGCGCCTCCAGTTAGTCGAGGGCTATCGCCCTCTCCAGTTAGTCGGCGCTGATGCGCCTCCAGTTGTTGGTTAGTCGAGGGCTGACGCCCTCTCCAGTTAGTCGGCGCTGACGCGCCTCCAGTTGTTGG
>PWHO01000299.1 GCA_003555385.1 Bacteroidales bacterium | reverse complement strand
TGTAGTTATAGGTACCGTCTTCCAAATCAAAGACTGCCAGTCCGTCGGCATCCGTGACTTGCTAATCACCATCAACCGTTACCGTCGCTCCCTCCAGCGGATTCTCTTCATCATCCTCCACTGTAAAGGTGACCGTGTGGGTGGGCACCAGATCAGGTACCATCGTGACATCAACAGGAAGATCCTCACCGGCTACCGTGAAGCTATCTGACGATTCTTCGTAGTCTTCAATGGTAACCGTGTAGTCATAATCACCGTCTACCAGATCGAATGTGGCCACACCGTTTTCGTCGGTATCAACCGAATCCTCACCGTCAACCGTTACCGTCGCTCCATCCAGCGGATTCTCTTCATCATCCTCCACTGTAAAGGTAACCGTGTAGGACATTTGAACCGGTTCCCCATCGATCACGAGAGAACCCGGGCCAAATATGTTAACAAAGCTCTGGGCGTTGTTAAAGAAGTCATTGCCTTCTCCCAAATCCAAGAGCCATATCTCTATTCCGGCCATCTCGATTTTGGCTTTACCGTCTCCAAAATCATTTTCCGTTACGTTGAAGTCGCCCGGCGTTTCAGTGGGTGTGTTGGAGAAAGACAACGTGTCACCCGCGGAGAAGTTCGAAATTGCAGTCACAAGATCGTCACTTGCATCAATGTCGAACAAGAAGTCATCCGCACTGGCATCGAACGGTTCATTCTCGTCGTAATTTTCCAGTTCATCATTATCAACAATAGGCGGCCCTTCTTCAACAACCAGATCCTGCGTACCGGCATCCGGACCGTAGGATACTTCGACCGTATAATCGCCGGCTTCCAGGCCATCAAGTTCAACATCCGTAAAGTCGAAGTCCTCGATTTCACCCACCGCGACTGTGAAGTCCTCTTTGGTATCAAGCTCGACACCGTTGATGGAAAGAACCAGATCATAATTGCCTGCGACTTCGCCGGTGTTTTCTACGGTACCCGTTACAGTAACGGTCTCACCCTCTTCAACCGCATCGATCTCATCCACAAGCACGGTATAGGATTCATCGATTTCATCGAGGCTGAATCCGGCTGTTTCATCATCATCTTCGGTTGTAACGATTACCGTGTAGTCGTCCAGATCCAAAGCATCGGTGTCGAATGTGAAATTAACGACCGTATCATCACCGCCATCCAAGGTAACGTCTTCTGTCAGGGTGATGTCCGTGCCGTCCACCGTTAGGGTCACGGTTTGCGTACCCTCCAGGTTTCCGGTATTCTCGATCGTCACATTGACAGTGGCCTCTTCACCTTGCAGGATTTGACCATCAACATCGACATCGACAATCGCAAAGAATGCCGGCTCAGGCACGAGCTCGGGGATTCCATCCGGTATATTAATGGTCTCATTGTCAAAAGCCTCCACTTGGAGCTTGGAGTCGTAGCCAACAAGCTTGTTGTCTGATCCCTCTTCCTGGTCAAAGCTCAACCGGAAGGCTTCCTGGAGCGCCTCGTAAGTTTCGAACACAACGCCGTCGACAGTGTAAGACTGATCCGCCTGATTCAACTCGAGGTCAATTTGATCAAAATCGAGCAGGATACGATCACTCATATGGCTTATCCGGGCTGCCGTCGTATTCAATTCATTCCATCCATTGTCACCTTTCATTTCCAAGGTGAACCAGTCCGGATCGAGGACATCGCCACCGTCCTGGGTATCCAGGTCCAGATTGAAGTGAAGATGCGCCCGGTCGGCGTAAAAATCGTCGTTCTCCACGAACTGAATCTCGCCATCAACAAACTCGGGCGCTCGCAGTGCCATACCATCTCGCCAGATAATCTGCCCGCCGGGGGTATCTTCATCGTAGGCCCATACCGTTCCGTCACCCTTGAAGTAGTCCTCGGCGTTTTCCAGCAGGCCGTCAATATCATCATAGCCCATGCTCTCGGCGGTGATGTGGAGCACATCCGCTTCGTCGTCCTCATCGTCTTCATCGGCGCCATCCACAAAGAACATGGCGTCTCTGAGGTCAATTTCATCGAGGCCTGTAAGGTAAACATTACCGTCGATATTGACGTCGCCATCCAGATCAATGGTCAGGGCGCCGCGGTCGAAGTTCGCATCCCCCATGATGGTGATGCTGCTGTCATCCGCAGCGCTACCCATGTTAAAGGTCCAGCCGGGTTCTTCGTCGTCGCCTTCCAGGTCGGGGTCGGCATTTAGTGTCACGCCGTGACCCAGCACCAGGTGGGTTTCACCTGAGCCGCTTGTAAAGGTGAAGTCCGTGCTGCTAATGGCGGCAAGGATGCCCAGATCCAGATCCCCGGAAAGGGTTGCCGCATAGATTTCAGTAAGTTCATCACCTACAATACCCGGATAATACTCGCCCGTTGGCTCGTCGTCATCGTCCAGGACAGGGCTGCCGAATTTCATGTCGCCGCTGCCGGAAAGATTGATGGCCTGGGTGTTGGGCGCGTTGATGCCCGGGCTTCCGCCGGTGATGTTCAGGGCGCCGCCGACATTGGCGATGTCCAGTACATCAACGTAGGGGTCGCTGGTATCAAGCGCTTTAATGGTTTTTTCAGCCGCCCCTTTGAGCATCAGGGTTGCTGTTATCTGCTCGTCCTCTTCCGCTTCTTCGACCGATGAAAAATAGATCGTGCCCATTTCAATCTCAGCATTGGCGGAAATCCACACATCAAGCAGGTTGTTCGAATCAGCCTGGATATCAGCGAGCTTGTTCAGACCGGCGCCTTCGGAGTTGATCCGCAGTTCCTCGAGCCCGTTGTCGGCAAGCCCCTTCTGGGCCGAAAGGTTGAGAGTTCCCTCGACCTCGGTGTTGCCTTCAAGGGTCAGTTCGACCTCGGTGATATCCCGGTAGGCCTCACCATATTCGTCCTGGAACAGGTCGTCAATGACGATGCCGCTTTCAACCGTTGCGCCCGCCTCGATCACCACCTCGCGCTGCGTGGTAGGAACGGGGATGTCGAGCTCTTCCGGTTCGACGATTTCCACCACAATATCGGAGGTCAGGTTGGCCAGGATCTGCTCGATGTTGTTGCCATAGGCCGGGTGTTCCACGAGCGTGGTAAGAATCTTGACCGTATCGATGTCAGCTGACCAGTTTGCTGCGTCAATACCTTCTCGAATATCGGTATCACTGGGGTCTTTATCGAAATCAACCAGGGTGTTGATATGCCAGAACCCGAGTATCAGTGTGTTTTCATCGCCGAGGATGACCCGTCCGTGCCCCTGTTCGGCGGTCGTCAGCGTGACGTCCGTTGTTCCGGCGTTAAGGGCAAAGTTGGCCAGTTCGGCGTCCAGTCCAAGGACAAAATCGCCCAGGGTCAGTTTATCCGCATCCAGGCTGAGGGTTCCATGGACCAGGTGGTCGGCCACATCCGGCGCCACAATGCCGGTCAGGTCGAACACCTGCAGGTCGTCATCCGCATCTATATAGGTAATGTCATCCTGCGTCAGGTCGGTAACATTGACCTTGCCGACATCCTCGGGCTCTTCGCCAAGCACCTCGATCTTGACGCCGTTTTCGTCGCCGGCGATCTGGTTGTACTGCTCGGCAGTGAGGTTCAGGGTTGTGCCTTCCTGAACGATGACCTTGGTTGCGCCGGTAAGATCGGTGTCCGGATGCAGGGTCACCTCGTCTTCGGCAACGATGGTCACCGTGCCCAGCTCGATTCCATCGGGCGCATCAATATCGGCCATTCTGAAGAGCTCTTCTCCCAGGTTGCCGATGTTGAGGATGGCCTCGTCGCCTTCCTCTTCGACGTCAAACCGGTCAAGTGCCTGGATCTGGGAGAAGGTCAGCGTAATTTCAGTGCCGTCCTGCATGATGATTTCATTGACATCGACCAGCTCGGTGTTGGACAGGTCGACTATGCCCGTGATCAAAAGCGCCGCCGTGCCGTCCACGTCGCTGGCGTCGATCGTCTCCCACTCGTTGGCATCGCTGTCGAGCCACAGGGTGACGTCATAATCACTGGCGAGTGATACCGTCTCAAAGGTTTCATCTACACCCAGGGTTCCGGCAAGCGACTGAATAACTGCGTTGCCGTCTTCGATGGTGATGGAGACGGTCTCGGCGTTGTTGATTTCAATGCCTTCAACAATCAACGGCCTGTCGTCGCCCGTGGATGTCTCGCCAAGGGTTACCCCCTGGTTGGTTATGGTTACATCGGCGGTCGCACCGGGCCAGAAATAATCTGCCACCAGGCTGCCGATATTGGATTCATTCGGGTTGCCATCCGCCTTGGGCCGATCGTCCCAGTTGGCAGCGCCGTCGCCTTCCAGCAGGAAGCCAACGCCCCAGTTGACACCATGGAAATGGATGGTCTGGCCGGGATTCTGCTGCAGGCCGAGCAGTGTAAGATCCTTGGTGTTGTCACATACGCGGAAGTCACGATCCGCGCCGTTCAGGTCAGTGACCACGTAGGCGTCGACACCGCTGGACTTGAGCCCTTCGGCCAGATCGGGAACATCGGCCACGTTGCCGGTAAGTTCCACGTTGAGGCGGGTGTAGGCGTCATTGCCGATGACCTCGCCCCATTGATCCGGATCCGCGGATGCGGTTATCTTGTTGAAGTCGGAAATGGTAACGTATCCGGCTTCCTCCCAGCCCAGCAGGTTGTCTTCCATCGCGGAGAAATCAAAGACGAAGTTGTCATTGAGCAAGTCTCCCGAAATGGGCTCCTGGATGGTAAGATCCTGGTCGCCGTCGATGAGAACCTTGTCAAAGGATGCAGGATCAAGATACTCGGCATCGATTTCCTCGACAATGTTGGCGGCGTTGCCGTCGGAGAAAATGTTGAGGACATCGATATCGACGCCGTCCACTTCCTCTTGGGTCTCCCATGCCCAAACGCCCGGGCCTTCAAACACGATGCCTTCTTCATAAATGGCGGACAGGCTGGCGTAAATGACCTCGCCGTCGTATTCAGTGATGGCGATGGTTGCATCAACGCCGTCGGCCTTGCTGAATTCAACGTCATCGAGCTTGGTGAAATCGGAGAGCTGCTTGGCCGTCAGCGTCAGCTTGCCGGTTTCGGCAAAATGGACTTCCAGTTTGGCCGGTGCAAAGAGATCCGGTCCTTCAACGTTGGTAATATCGTTTTCGCCAATAATCTCCAGGCGGGCTTCAGGCCGCGGATATGCCGGATCCATCCCCAGGTTGGTGATGGAGGTGTCTTCGGCCGCGTTGAAGTTATCCAGCTCGATAACCACATTGTCGACCTTTACGCCGCCCAGATCGAGCGTGCCGCCGTCGGCATCGCCCAGATCATCGCGCAGGTTGTTGATAAACAGCGTGCCCTCGTAATATTCGCCGGTGGCAAGATCCTGTTTGGCATCTTTTGCTACGTCCACCATTGTCCCCATCTTCAAGAGCTGCTGGAACTGCTCTTCGGAGAGTTTCAGGGTTGTGTCACTTTCGAGCGCCTGTATGATCAGCGCGTCCGGCCGACCCAGGTTGGTATCGGCATCCAGGGTGACGATATCGCCGTCCACAATCGAAATCCAACCGATATTGTCGACGTCTATGGCGTCCAGGTCGATGGCCTGGTCTCCCAGGTCAACAATATTGAGGGTATTGTAATCTTCACCCTCAATGTTTGCCTCGCCGATGGCTGCGACCTGCTCAGCCGTAAGGGCGAGGCCTTGGCCTTCTTCAATAAATATCGAGTCAATGCCGGTCATGTCGACTTCAGACAGGTCGACAGACGTGGTAATTACCAAGTGGGCATCGCCTGCAACGCCGCTGGCGTCGAGGACCTCCCAGGACCCGGCGTTGCCGTCGAGATGCAGGGTCACATCATCGCCGCTGGTCAGCGTAACGGATTCCAGTGCGCTGCCGGCAATATTTTCGATAACGGCGTTACCGTCACTGATGTTGACTTCAACCGCCTCGGCGTTGTTTATAATGATGCCGTCCGCCCGCAAGGGTACGTCGTCCGGCAGGGTTACGCCCTGGTTGTTCATGTTGACAACCACCGCATTCTCGGTGATCAAAAAGTCATGGGTCACCTCGAGGGTGCCGATGCGGGAGGTATCCGGGTCATCCGTGGGCTTTGCCGTCCATGCATCGCCTTCACCCTCCATGAGGAAAGTGACGTCGGCGGCAACATTCTGGAAATGAATCCGGAAGCCCATATTGGCCTGAAGGCCAAGGTAGTCCAGCCCCTGGGTGTCCTCGCAAACGAAGAAATCCCGGTCAGCACCGTTCAGGTCGGTAACCACGAAGGCTTCCACGTTTTTCGAGACGAGGCCGTCCGCATACGTGCCCACATTACCGTCGAGTTCCACATTGATCCGGACAAAGTCTTCGTAGCCGACGATCTGGCCCCAGTTGTCCGGGTTTGCATCAGCGGTGATGCGGTGAAAGTTGGCGACGGTGAAGTAATCCATGTCGCCGCCGCCGAGCAGGGCGCCTTCAAGCTCGGAGAAGTCGATGGAGAAGTTATCCTGGCGGAATTCGACCGGCACGTTAAAGGTGATGTCATTGTCGCCGACCATCAGCAGGGTCAATGCCTGTCCCAAGGTGTACTCGTCATCGCTGTCAAACGCATTTGCGTTGATTTCAAGCGCCTCTGCAGATGAATCCAGAAGGTATATGTCTGAATATTCATCGGCGCTCGGGCGATCCCATCCGTCGGCATCGCGGTTGACTTCGACGTTTTCCCGGTTGCCCCAGGCGTCGACAATCTGGCCGCCCCAACCGTATCCGATTTCCGGGTGATCGACAAACGCGTTGCTGTAAGGATCAAAGTTGTAGCCGGCATCATTGATAACCACCTTGCCCGGGCTTTCACCCGTAGCCCAGTTGTTGCCCAATGTAATTGCGTTCGGGCCCAGGTAGGTATGAAGCTGCTCGGCGGTCATGGTCAGGGTAACGCCTTGCTCAATAAAGAAATTCAGTTTTACCTCGGGGGCGATATTTTCCAGGCCCATGTCGCCTAAATCAGCATCTTCAGAGACGATGATGTTGACGAATTTGAGGTTTTGCGCCAGATGGCCGCCGCCCTGGTACCCCTCGAAAATGTCCGCGCCCAGGTCCATGAACTGATCATAGGTGAGTGTCAGCTCCATGGCCGTGTCGATAGTGATGCTTTCGATATCGGCATTGTCAAAATCGGCACGGGCCAGGTCGGTGTCCTGGCGGACAAACATGGTGATGTTTTCACCGGTGATGACGGAGCCGTCCATAGCGGTCAAACCGGTATTGCCAAAGTTGCCAATATTGCCGGCCAAGTCGACAAAGGGAACGGCAACGTCATTGCCGAATTGGATCATGTTTTCGCCGCCGCCGGCATGGATGGTCAGCACGGCCCCGTCGCCTGTTGCAACGCCTTCACCCGTATAGACATTGGAGACGTCGCTGCCGGACAACATGAAGAAATTGTCCCCGTCGCCGGCCGTGATATCGATTACTTCACCCTCGACCACGTAAATGTTGTCGCCGTTGCCGCCGGTGATCGCAATGTCTTCCGCGGAAACGAAATACACGTTGTCGCCGGCGCCGCTGTCAATAACGACGTCCTCGCCGTTATCCACCTCAAAACGGTCATCGTTGTCGGTCCCGATGAAGTGAATGTCGTCGTGGCCGCTCATGGACAACTGAACACCGCCGGTATTGGCGGATGCGTCGATGTTGGCGGTGCGGCCACCGTGGAACCCGCCGAGGGGTTGTTCGATGTAGAGGGCCGCATCGCCGGTAATGTTGAGCTGTGTCAGGTTGCCACCGAAAAAGCCGCTTTCAAACCAGTTCTCCCCTTGTACGGAATCCAGGTTGAGGACATTGTGGTTATGGGCGACGTTCAGGCTCCAGCTATCGGTGTTTCCGAGATTCAGCTCAAGGTAGACGGCGTCTGTTATGCCACGGCCGTAGTGCAGATTCACGTTTTCGGAAAAACCGCCTTCCAGGCGAGTGGTCACGCCGTTACGAATGCCGGTGATGGTCAATTCGCCCATCGTGCCGAGATCATTTTCAAAGTAGTCCGACTCGTTGACCACCAGTTTCTCAAGATGGAACGCCCGGCTCACATCGAGAATGCTGTAGGTCGCGGTATCAAACTGATCCCAGTTTGCGGGAAGCGGGAATGGGTAATTTTCGGTGACGGTGTGAGTTGTGTCGTCGTATTTGTCCCTGTTGGCATACTGGTCATTGTACCTGTCTTCGTATTCCTGGCGAACCGACCAGTACTCCCAGTTATAGATATTGGCCATGTTCTGAACATTGATTTCCTGGATGTTCAGAAGCTGGTAGGGCTGGGCGAACACGCCCTTCATGTCCACTTCGAGGGAGTTGTATCCGCCGCCGCCGTCGATGTAGGCGCCGTGGAGCAGCTCGGGCCGGGCTGCAACAATGAGATTGTTGGCATCGCTGGTGAGGCCGCCCTCCTCCAGTAAGCCGTTGCTGACGTCCGGTGTCAGGATCGGGGCATAATAGGATATTTCCGTGGTAACATCCGCCTCGGTATATTCCCACAGGCGGATATTGCCATCTTCATCAAAAAGGAGGCCGCCCTTGTAATCGTTGTCCGGGTCACCCCAGAGCATTTGCTTGACGAAATCCATATAGTATTTGGTGGCGGTGAACACTGTGGTTTGGGTCTCCCCTTCTTCATCTTCATAGATGAATTTCCACAGCGTGCTTTCATCGGTTTCCGTGTGCTTGCTCTGGTCAATGATCCTGTAATAACTTCCGTCAATAAACTCGTAGATCTCATCACCATCAAGTTCATAGACGTCTTTTATTTCCTCTTCATCACGGTCTATATCCTCGAAACTATAGACATCCGTGACTTCATCTATCTCTTCAGTGCGTACATTGTTGAATTTTTCAATTTCTTTTCTGAAAATCCCCTGATCATCCGGTCCGACAATGCCATGCTCGTCAACGCCGATGATGCTCCAGTCGATGAGTTCGCTGCCCACCAGCTCCTCTAAAAAGGTTAGCATCGTGCAGGCGTTGATGGACGCCTCGTGATTGCCCTGCTCTCCCCACAGCAGCGTGGTGTCAACCTCGGACCACGTCTCCACATCCGGATTGATGTGCGTCAGGGTAAAAGTATTGTCCGGCGTGGGGGCATCCGGTAAATCATCGTTATCGTTATCGTTATCGTTATCGTTATCGTTGTCGTTATCGTCGTTGTCGTTGTCGTTGTCGTTTTTGGCCTCGTACCACAAGTCGATCTGGCTCTTGGCCGCGTCCACGGAGTCGGCTTCCACGTTGACAGCACTCAAAACCGTACGGACATCCGGGATGTCTTCCCTGTCATAGGCCGTGTCGTCAAGGTTGTTGGTGAAGTAGTTCGCCACTTCAAGCTTGTTCTGGAATAGCGCCTCGTCGTGGCTGCCATCATC
>PWHO01000158.1 GCA_003555385.1 Bacteroidales bacterium | reverse complement strand
TTGCCCGGGTCGGTTCCGATCCCGATGTAATACATCCCCGGCACATTGCTGATATCAATGATTGTCGGATCATCGGTCAGGGTGGTACGGAGGTCTCCTTCCTCAAAACGCTCAAAGTGGCCGGAACTGATATTCACATCTCCCCTTCCGTAGCCTTCAAGACTGGCGAAAAACGTTCCGATTCCGGCATTGGCCTGTCCGGCATGGCTGGTAGTATTCTGGTTGATCATGAATACATCCTCGCTGGTATATTCGTCGTTGTTGAACGCCTCGCGGGGAGTATCATTAAGAGCTCCGTACCCTCCCAGGTTGTTGATCACCTCATTGGCTTCTGCCGCTGCATTGCCCCAGTTTCCCATATCAAGGTAAGCCCGGGCCAGGAAACCGGCTGCTGTGGTAGGTGTGGCACGTCCGCCGTTGGCCCCGGCCCCGGTTCCGGTACCAGCGGCAGTCAGCAGCGTTTTGGCACTGCCAAGGTCTGTCAGGACCTGGTCATATATAGCGGAAACGGAAGATCTGGACACATAATGCGCATCTGTCACACCCGATGTGGGCGTTGGAGAAATCACCAGAGGAACACCATCCTGGTTGTTAGCCTCACCCGCAACATACGGGCTGCTGGCAAAAAACCGGACCAGTTCCAGGTAAAGAATTCCCCGGACGAACTTTGCCTCACCTTCCACACGGGCCCTGTGGCCTTCCTGAACCACATCCAGGTTATCCAGCACATTGTTTACAATGTCGATGGCCCGGTAAGCCTGGTTCCACTTTCCTGCAATAAACCCGTCATTGGTGTCCATGGCCTTCCAGTCCATTTGCCGGTACTGGATAAAAGTTCCGATCCAGTTTAATTCTCCGGAATTGGCCACCAGGTCGCTGTGAAAAACACTGGTTCCGGCGTAAAAATTACCCCCGGCGACTATTGAGTACGCGCCGTTGAGGGCATTAAGCACCCCATTGTGATCGTTGTAAACTTGTTCCGCATCCATTGCCTGCTGGGGATCGATATCCAGGAAATCTTCACAGGAAAACACCACTGCAGCCAGAAGCAGAACACTGATATAAGTGATTATTTTATTTGTCTTCATCGCTAAAGTTTTTTGGTTAAAAAAGTGTTCCATGTCCGCTATCAAATACCCAGGTTAATACCAAAAGTCAATGTTCTGGGCTGGGGTGCAGTATAAAAGTCCCACCCCTGCCTGATATTGGAGGCCTGTGTGCCTATACCTGCCTGGTCCGGAGCACTGGTTTCCGGATCCCAGCCGGGATAATCGGTGAAAGTCAGCAGGTTGTACCCCCTGATGAATATACGGACATTCTGCAGGTTCGCCCGGGAAACAACTTCATCGGGGAGTGTATATCCCAGGGTAAGATCTTTCAGCCGGATATAGGAGGCATCAAAGATCAACATACTGGACACTCCGTAACCGTTTCCTAAGAAAAACCTGGGCTGCGGATAATAGGTGTCATCGCCGGGTTCTTTCCAGTGATCTTCGTAGAGATCAACCACCTGGTTGTCAAACCAGGAGAACCCGTCTGCCTGCCATTGACGGCCATGGTTGTAAATATCATGTCCGTAGACAAACTGGAACATCACACTCAGGTCAAACCCGCCATACCTGAAAGTATTGGTAAAACCACCCCAGAAATCCGGGTTGGGATCACCCACGATCCGGTTGGCAGCGCCAGCCAGGCTGGTGGTTGTTTCGTCACCTTCTTCGTTCAGGTAGAAAAGCGCATTCCCGTTTGCCGGATCAACCCCGGCATATTCCTTGGTGTAAAAAACACCGATAGGCTGCCCTTCCATTACGCGCCAGATACCTGAAGAGATGACCTGACCGTCCAGGTCGGTTACCTTGTTCTGGTTGAATGCAATGTTGAAACTGGTATTCCACCTGAAAGCCCTGTCAACATTTACTGTGTTCAACACAAACTCCCATCCCTTATTCTCCATATTACCCACGTTCTGGTAAACAGTGGTATATCCGCTCGTGGCGGGAACCTGAACATTCAGCAAGAGGTCTTCGGTTTTCTTGATATAATAGTCGATCTCACCGGTAACCCGGTCATTGAACAAACCAAAGTCGATGCCGGCATTCACCTGGGTGGTGGATTCCCACCTCAGGTCTTCGCTGGGCAGACTGCTGGACACTACACCCCATAAGCCGGCATAGTTGCTGCCCGAATAGAGACCACGGGCGGCAAAGTTGTCAATTTCCGAATTACCTGTAAGGCCCCAGCTGACACGTGGTTTCAAAAAACTGATGTAATAGTTGTCTGACAGGAAATCCTCCTCTGTCACCAGCCATGCAGCTGATGCAGAAGGAAAGAAACCATAGCGGTTATCAGCTCCGAACCTGGAAGAGCCGTCAGTACGTGCACTCACGGTGAACAGGTAGCTATCAAACAATTTCATGCTGGCACGGGTGAAAAAAGAGTTATAGCGGTACCCCGTGGCACTGGCAGAAGCACTGGTTATTTCAGCTGCACTGGCTATTCTTCTGAATTCGTCGCTGGGAAACCCTCTGCCTGCAGCAGAAGAAAAATCAAGATCCGCATATTGCAAACTGGTACCGAGCAGGAAATCCAGCTCAAACACTTCTGCAAATACCTGCTGGTAGGTAAAATAGTTTTCCAGGCTATATACCCTGGAAGATACGTTTCTGTCAAACCCAAATCCGGCAGGTCCGCCATCATTGGTCAGTCGCCCCTGATATTCCCATTCATGCTGCCGGAGTATGTCTATACCGGCCTCTGACCTGAAGGTCAGGTTGGGAGTTATCTGCAGATTGGCGAATAAATTACCGAAATTCCGGAAAATTTCCGTGTCAAAATTATTATGCTCTCTTACCACCAAACCGTTTTCATACACAGTCCGGCGATTCAGTTCACCTGTATGGGGATCGTGGGTGGGCTGAACAGATGGAAGGGCGATCATCTGCAACGGAGTTGCAAAGGCCCTGTCATTGGCTACCCTGAAGTTCCTTGATCTTGACAGGTTCATATTCATCCCGAAAGACACCATATCGCTTACCCTCTGATCCAGGTTAATCCGGCCACTGACCCTGTCAAAGGAGTTCCCCACAATAACCGCCTCCTGGTCGGTATAGGACAATGCCACATAATATTGTGTTTCCTCGCTACCTCCTGAAGCACTGATGTCAAATTGCTGCGATCCGCCCTGACGGAGTGCCTGGTCTTCCCAGTTGGTGTCAGGACCCTGGGTCAGGTCAGTCGGATTATCCGGATCGCGCCAGTAGGCCAGACCCCAGTCAAGGGCATCTGTCCAGTCACTCCAGATAATGAAAGGTTCCTCCGGACCACCGGCAGAGTTGGAATAAGCACTTTTGAACAAGTCAAGGTATTGCTCCCTGTTCATATAACCAACCTTGTTGGAAGCCTCGCTGAACCCGTACTGCGAAGTTACATTGATCTGCGTAGCACCGGGACGACCCCGTTTGGTGGTGATGATAATCACCCCGTTCGAGGCCCTTGACCCGTAAATGGCCGCTGCCGAGGCATCTTTCAGCACCTCAATCGACTCAATATCTCCGGGGTTCAGGTCGGCAAGCGGGTTGGTCGGCTCATTGCCGCCTGCACCAAGGTTATCTGACTGCACCGGTATGCCATCAATGACATACAAAGGCTGGTTGCTCGCAGAAATGGATGAAGACCCGCGCACCCTTGTGCGAACGGCCTGCCCGAGCTTACCACTACCGGCGGAAATATGCACTCCCGCCGTCCGGCCGTGCAGGGCCGTCTCAAAACTCGGCATGGTGTGCCCGGCAATATCGTCACTCCCCAATGAGGAGATAGAGCCTGATAACTCATATTTGAGGCGGGTACCGTAACCAACCACCACCACCTCATCCAGCAGGGCAAGGTCACGTTCAAGTTCCACATTGATTACTGCACGGCCTTCCACCGGCACTTCCCTTCTTTGCATTCCGATGAAGGTGAACACCAATGTGGCATCACTTGCCACATCCAACTCATAATATCCCTCTGCATCAGTGATGGTTCCCAGGGTAGTACCCTGCACTGCTACTGTTACTCCAGGCAGCGTTGCTCCGTCTTCAGCACCTGTAACCGTACCGGAAACACGAATCTGTTGCCCGAATATGGGTCCGCCCATAAAAAGCAGGACGCCCATCAAAATCAGAATACGCTTCATGTTGTTAAAATTTAGTTAGTAAAAAGGTGAATTAAACTTTAGTCGAAACTAAATTGATTTTCCATGAGTAAATGTAGAAATAAATCCTGACTTCTCAATAATTATTAGACAAAATTATTCCTGCAAAAAGTTGCCCGGAAAATTTTCCGGATACCGTTTTTCAAAAGGGTGTATCTTTGTATCATGTAAATGCCTTTGCAACCGGGCAAAAATCTTAACATGCTGATAACATAGTAATTGACCTTTTATGAATAACCAATTATTTTTCCGCACAAAATCCGGGCTGACAACAATTGCGGCAATCCTGGCAATGGTTTTTTTGGTTGCCGGCTGCGACCTGGATACCATGACAGACGAAGACCACAGAGACCCTATGGAAGTGCTGGAGGAAGTTCTTCCCATTGGCCAGAGCAATTTAATGTACTGGCAAATGGACCAGATGAATCGCTATACATCTATCTGGATGCAACACCTGGGAGGTGTTCGCGGGATGGAAGAAAGAGTGGACAGGTACAACCTTAACCCCGCACATACCAACGAGATCTGGTCCAACTTTTATAACTATATCTTTCCTTACACAGAATCCCTCATAGTAAACGGAGAAGAGGCCGGGTCTTATGCATACCAGGGTATCGGAAGAGTTATGAAAGCTTACGCATTTTCCATCATGACCGATGCATTCGGGGACATCCCCTATACCAATGCCGCCTATTACCATGATGCCAACCAGATGCCGGATTATGATTCCCAGGAGAACATCATCATGGAACTCACCAATGAGTTGGAGCAGGCGGTGAGTAATCTTTACCGGGCCATGGAAGTGGGAGGAGCCACACCCGATCAGGAAACCGACCACATTTACGGGGGGGATCTCCAGCTTTGGATTAAAGCCGCCAACACCCTCAGAATGCGGCTGACACTGCGCATGGCACACAGGTATGACAGTTATGACCTGATGCAACATGAGTTTACCGGAAGCGATCTTATGACGGGAAATGAGGGCAACATGTTATACCGTTTTCCTGATATGAGAAACAACCCGAACCCCATCCATACGTACAATCAACGCATCCGGAATGTACGGGTTGGCAGCGCCCTGGCAGACATACTCAAATCTTCAGATGATCCCCGGCTGCCAGGGCTTGTAAGGCTGAACGTCAATAACAACCGCGTGGGATCGGCACCTGGTGAAAGCAACTACAATGCCTCTTACCACGGCAATGCCGTGGCCCGGGAGGACAGCCCCTACCCCATGATCACCTATGCAGAACTGAAATTTATCCAGGCTGAAGTATTTTACCGGATCGGGCAGCAGCAGCAGGCAGATCAGGCATTTTCCGAGGGCGTCCGTGCATCCCTGGAATTTTACGATGTAAAAGGAACAGATCCGGAATGGGAGAACACCCATGCGGATATTGAGAATGTGACGCTGAAGCAGATCATGGAAGCCAAATATATTGCACTGGCTTACACCCCGGAAGCATGGGCCGATTACAGGCGAACAGGATACCCGGAGCTGACACCATACGAAGAGGCTTCAGATGTGATTCCCAGAAGGATGCTCTATCCGGAAGATGAGCTGACCCGTAATTCAGAAAATGTACCCGCTGAAGTGACCATGTATGACAGGGTATGGTGGGATACTATTAAAAAATAAACAGCGGCTTCTGACGTAACCGGCATTGTACATCGTGACCTTTGACAAAATCATAATGGGCATTGACCCCGGCACCAACAACATGGGGCTCGGTGTTATTGGCATACAGAATAAGTCGGTTGAGGTGATTGCCATGGACGTGCTGAATCTCGGCAAACTCGGGAATCACGCCCTGAAGCTGAAGAAAATATTCGAAACAGTACTGCGCAACATCGATCACTACCACCCGGATGAGCTGGCCATCGAAAGCCCCTTTTACGGCAAAAACATCCAATCGATGCTCAAGCTGGGGCGCGCACAGGGAGTGGCTATCGCTGCTGCCCTGCATCGCGACATCCCCGTCGCAGAGTATTCCCCGAGGAAAATTAAAATGGCCATTACAGGTAAAGGGGGTGCCTCAAAAGAACAGGTCGCCGCAATGTTGTGCCGGATATTGCAAATCAGGGAAATGCCTGACAGCCTGGACAGTACTGACGCCCTGGGAGTCGCATTATGCCACCATTATCAGGGAGGGAAAGCCGCAAATGATCAGGAAAAATCTTACACCGGATGGAAAGCATTCATCAGCGATAATCCCGGCAGGATAAAAAGATAGCCGGTCTTGACACACAAAGACTTATGTAAACAATACACCGCACACAGGGTTGGCAGGGCACCCCGGGCTATCTGACTTTATCACCCTTTCACAGCTTCAGAGACCCGTTGCGCAATCATTTTGAACTCATCTGCACTCAACGATAGTTTTTCCTTGCTGAAATCGATGTCATACACCCCGTTGATCGGTACCAGGTGAATATGGGCATGGGGTACCTCAAGGCCTATCACAGCCACGCCAATTCGCTCACAGGTCATGGTCCGGTCCAGGGCGGCCGCTACTTTTTTTGCAAATAACCAAAGCCCTTTATAGGTGTCATCATCCAATTCAAAAAGATAATCCACTTCCCTTTTGGGGATCACCAGGGTATGCCCCTTTGCCAGGGGATTAATATCCAGGAATGCCAGGAAATTCTCATCCTCGGCAATCTTATAAGAAGGAATCTCTCCTTCAATGATTTTGGTGAATATAGTTGCCATGGCTAATGAGTTTGATTTACAAAGAGCAGAATGCCGGTTATAATGATATATCGGTTACCGGGATATGTCCATTACCTTGAAGGTCATCAAACCCGCAGGTACTTCGATCTCCACCTCATCCCCGGCTTCTTTGCCCAACAAGCCCCGGGCAATGGGAGAATTCACAGAGATTTTACCCTTCTTGATTTCGGCTTCGTTTTCAGGCACCAGGGTATACTCCATCACGGCTTTGTTTTTCAAATTTTTCAGCTTGACTTTTGACAGAATGGATACCTTACTCTCGTCAAGCTGACTTTCGTCAATCACACGGGCGTTCCGGAGCGTTTCTTCCAGTTTGGAGATGCGTAGCTCCAGCATCCCCTGTGCATTCTTGGCTGCATCATACTCGGCATTTTCCGAGAGGTCACCTTTCTCCCTGGCCTCAGCAATCTGCTGAGATATGGCAGGACGCTCCACGGACTTCAGCTGTTCGAGTTCCTTTTTCAGCTTCTCAAGGCCTCCTTTAGTAAAATACTTCACCTGGTTCATAAGCTTATCCCTTAAAGTAAAAAATCTGATCTCGCTCAACCCGGATTGTCCGGAAGCAAAATACCAGATCATCAATTGTCAGTTATCATTTTATCCCCCACAGGCAAAAAAAAAGAACCACTTACCCTTTTCCAAGTGCAACAAAGGCTATAAGTGATCACATTGTGATACCTGTATAAAAAACAGGGGGTGTACAGAAAAACACCTGATCATGGACTACCCCAGGATCAGGCTGATTGTCTTTTTTGTTTATACAACTAAGGCAAAGATAAAAAATTATTCGAAGAAAGTAATAAAAAATCAATTATATTTTTTGTTCAATATCTCCGAGAAAATGACCGCCTGGCGAAGGTCAAAATCAGGGACTTCCTCGCTTTGTCTGTCAGCGGCATCAGACTCCTCTTCCCTGGCCATACGCAGGGCCTCTTCCCTTTTATGTGAACGGATCAGTTCTTCGATGGTTTGCACCTTTTCCACAGAAGCGGCAGAAGCGGCCTCATCTTCGATTTTCGGCGCCTCAGCCGAAGCCCCTTCATACCCTTCATAATCCTTCCGGGAAGACTCATCCCGGCTTTCATATTGCTCCCAGCCCGGTGACTCATGTTTCCGGTCAGCTGACTCTCTCTCCCTGAAGGGCGACTCCCGCTCCCGGCGGGTGTCATCCCACCTGCCTTTTTCTTCCTTTTCAGGCCGGTCAGACCTTTCTCTGGTTTCATACACCGGTTCCCTGGCAGGCTGGTCTTCCTTTTCTTTTTTCTTTTTTCCCCCGCCAAAAAACTCTTCGAGCACATCCTCCATATCCATCTCTTCAGCCGGTGCACCTTCCTCACCCTGGGTAGAAGGTTGCTGCTTACCTGCCTGATCCCCTTTTTTGGGTTTACGTTTCAAAAAGCTAACCAGCAGCCATACAACGATAAGTACAATATAGATGAGTTCTTCCATAAAACAACGTTATTTGCGGACAGCAGGCGGACTTATGCACCCACATTAACCTCCATTTATACAAAAATACCAAATTTTGGTAAATTTGCGTTTCTTTTCTATAAAAGAGGAGAATCAATAACAGGGAGAACCATACACTTCCATGAAAATAAGATTATTATTCACTGGTCTCATGAAGGCAGTGGCCGGGTTGCTGCCACCCTCCCCCTGTCCCCCGGGAAACCCAATCATCCGCCTTACTGGTTATCCGTTATTGGGGGCAATGACCGGATTGTTACGGGTGCTGACGATTATGGCAATGGCCATGGCCGTTACCTTAGTGTTCCAGGGCTGCGACAAAGACAGGGAACACCCCGTACCCTATGTACGTGTGTCTGTATCGTTCAATGTAATTCATTACAACCTGAGCGCCCCCGGCTTATCCGCCCAGTTCTCAAGAGATGATCTCGGAGGCAGTGCAGGTTACCAGGGAATCATTGTCTACAGACTCTCCACTGATGAGTTCAGGGCTTACGACAGAGCCTGCCCCTGCGACCCCCACAATTGCATCGCCAGTATAGACGAAGACAACCCGGTACTTGCCTTTGCCCCGGCTTGTGAATCACGGTTTATTTTAACCGACGGGTCTGTGGTGGAAGGACCTTCGCGCTTTCCCCTCAGGCAATACCGCACCTCCTTTGATCCGCATACCAACAGGCTCAGGATCACAAATTAAGCAACGCACCACCACTTGCCCCAATCCAGCCAGGTCCACGATAATCAACCAGGCAGCGACGTTTCCCGAAGCATCTGACTTCACTGTGATTTTTCTTTTTATATTCTTATTTTTGCAGGATAGGGTTGTATTGCAGCTGCAGGCACAAGCAACGGCTGATTGCATCCGCACGGGATTGGTCGCCTGTTGTATTACAGCCGAAACCGCAAACAAGTAACCGCTGAAGGTAATTTACAATGGGGCTATTTCTGACAAAAGAAACCCCGGACGCCCGCCTGGGAATCTGGGAAATCACTGAGCCGGAGGAGGAACTTTACCGTAAGGTCCGGCTGTCA
>PWHO01000309.1 GCA_003555385.1 Bacteroidales bacterium | reverse complement strand
TTCCTTTGCCTTCTATGGCTATTGCGAGGACTGCATTGATGAAGCCGATACCGGTAATGAGTGACATTCTTCTTGTGTCGCTTGACAAAATACAGTATTTTTGGTCGGACATTTAAGGCATAACAACTGTATATTATGGAACAAAACAACAGAGCCGATGTGTTGCTCGGACTGCAATGGGGTGACGAAGGCAAGGGAAAGATTGTGGATGTGCTCACCCCGCATTATAAAATGGTGGCACGCTTTCAGGGAGGACCCAATGCAGGCCATACCCTCGCTTTTGAAGGAAAAAAATACATTCTGCACACCATCCCGTCGGGTATTTTTCACCGGGGGTGTGTGAATGTGGTTGGAAGTGGGGTGGTGATTGATCCTTTTATTTTCAGTCAGGAAATTGATCAGCTTGGTTTCACCACCGATGAGCTGAAAGAATCACTGTATCTGTGCAAGAAGGCGCACCTCATCCTGCCGTCGCACCGGGTGCTTGATGCAGCTTACGAATCAGTCAAAGGCGAGCTGAAGATCGGCAGCACACTGAAGGGGATCGGTCCTGCATATACAGACAAAGTCGCGCGGACCGGATTGCGTCTTGCAGATGCCTCTTCGGATGATTTTGATAAACGTTACAATGAATTGAAGAATACTCATTTCCGGCTGGCTGAGAGTCTGGGTTTTGACAGCAGTGAACTGAAGTTTGACGGTCATTCTTTTGATGATTATGAGAAAGCTTGGTTCGAAGGGCTTAATCGCCTGCTGGAATTGCCACAGGTTCAGAGTGAACGGTTTGTGAACCAGACGCTCGACAGCGGGGCCAGGGTGCTTGCCGAAGGCGCGCAGGGCACCTTGCTGGATATTGATTTTGGATCCTATCCTTTTGTAACCTCCTCAAGTACCATTGCTGCCGGTGCCTGCACCGGACTCGGACTGGCACCTTCCAGGATCGGAGAGGTATTTGGCATTTTTAAGGCTTACTGCACCCGGGTCGGGAGCGGACCATTTCCCACCGAATTGTTTGACAAAGACGGAGAGCAATTGCGTGAAGAAGGGCAGGAGTACGGATCTACCACCGGCCGGCCGAGGCGTTGCGGGTGGCTGGATCTGCCGGCACTGAAATATGCCGTAATGATCAACGGGGTGACCCGCCTGATCATGACAAAGGCTGACGTAATGAATAAGATGCCACGCATCAAGGTATGTATCGGTTATAAATCGGGTGACCAGGTTTCTGAGGTACTTCCGTTCGATTATGATCCGGCTGAGTTTTCCCCTGTTTTCGAAGAGATGAAGGGATGGGAAACTTCCATTGAAGGACTTGAATCGTTTGAAGAACTGCCGCAGGCTTTGCTTGATTACGTGAAATTTATCGAAGATTATGTAAACGTGCCGGTTGATGTCATTTCCACCGGTCCCGACCGCAAACAGATCCTTGTAAGACAGGGGAGCGGGTTCCTGCAACGGCTTTTGCTGAAGTAGCCGTCGCTGAAGTAGCCGTCGTTGAAGCAGCCGTCGTTGAAACAGCCGTCGCTTAAACAGCCGTCGCTGAAGCAGCCGTTGCTGAAGTGCCCGGCCCCAAATAATTCCCCGGTGTGAAACTACTCCGTAAGCTATATTACCGGCTTCGGCCAGGCCAGAGGCGTTTGGCCAGACGGTTGTTTTTCTTTCCCATTGATCTTGTTGACAGTCTTCTGAAAAAACGCCCGCACCTGGTTCCTCCCAGGGGGCGGATTTTTACCGGTCAGGGTGATTTTGCCGGTATGGGTGACAATTACCTCGATTTACTGGTGCGTTTATGCGGATTACAACCCAACCATTATGTCCTGGATGTCGGATGTGGTATTGGTCGCCTGGCCAGGCCGCTTGCCGGCTTTCTGAATATAAAGGGCCGTTATGCGGGCTTTGATATTGTGCCTGATGGGATTCACTGGTGCAATAAGCATTATCGGCAGCACCCTCATTTTTCTTTTCTGCACATCCCCCTGAAGAATGACCTGTATAACCTGAATACGGAAGCCGGCGCGGCTTCTTTCCGTTTTCCCTATGAGAACGAGGCATTTGACCTGGTGGTCCTGTTGTCGGTTTTTACCCATATGCAGCCTGAGGAGGTGGAGAATTATCTTGGCGAAATTTCCAGGGTGCTCAAGCCCGGTGGCTGCTGTTTCTCCACTTCTTTTCTGATTACCGAACGATCGGAAAACTATCTTGATCAGTCAGCGGAACCTTTTTTTCCTTATCGCCATGCGGATTACTTTCTGCACAATCCCCGGGTGAAAAATGCCAACATTGCCTACCGGTATCCCTTTTTGCGTCAAATGATCGCAAAGGCAGGCCTGGAAGTGGAGGCTATTCGTGAGGGATGGTGGGCAGGCCGTGACAAGGTAGATTGCCCTGACTTTCAGGATGTGGTGATATGCCGGAAGCCGGCCTGATGCATGAAGCCGGTTTAATTTAATCTGTGTATAAATTGGGATGCCTGTTCGGGCAATGGAGCAAAATCTCCTAAATTTGCCCATTCACTGCGGTGATACCACGGGATCTCATGAGTCTTTAACGGGTTCAGGAGTTCGTAAAAGGGGCTTTCGCACTGATTGACAAAGGCTGGCCTCCTGGTATTAATGATTGAATTGTCACTTTGTTTTTATAACAAAAAATATTTTTATCCTATGACAGACAAAAATGTGAAAGGCACCAAAACCGAACAGAACCTGCTCAAGGCATTTGCCGGTGAGTCACAGGCTGCGCGACGCTATGAAATGTATTCGAAAGTGGCCAGTGAAGAGGGATATGAGCAGATTGCTCATATATTCAGGCAGACGGCCGATCATGAAAAAATCCATGCCAAGACTTTTTATGAGTACCTGGAAGGAGGGAAGGTGGAGATCACTGCCGCCTATCCTGCCGGTAAGGTGGGCACCACGTCTGAAAACCTGCTTTCTGCTGCCGAAGGGGAAAAAGAAGAGTGGTCGGAATTGTATCCCGAGTTTGCCAGGGTGGCTGAAGAAGAAGGGTTTAAACGGATCGCCACTACCTTTAAGCTGGTAGCCCAGGTGGAGCAGCATCACGAAGAACGTTACCTGAAGTTGCGCCAGCGTGTGACAGAGGGAACTGTTTTTCAGCGTCCGCAGAAAACCCAGTGGTTCTGCATCAAGTGCGGATATGTGCATGAAGGTGAGAAAGCACTGAAAGCATGCCCTGCCTGCCGTCATCCCCAGGGATGGTTTGAAGAGCTGGCAGAAAACTATTAACTGGCCGGAAAACGATTAACTGGCCGGAAAACGATTAACTGGCCGGAAAACGATTAACTGGCAGAAGCCGGTTAAAATATCTTCGGATGAGCCGCCGGGTTGTATTCATGCATTAGGGCATAAACCTTTTCAAACACATCTTCTGCGTTGGGGTTTGAAAAATAATCGCCGTCGGTGCTGTATGCGGCCCGGTGGCCTTTTGCGGTCACGGTGGCCGGCTCGGCATCCAGGTATTTGTACCCCTGTTGCTTCTCCAGCACTTTCTGCATCATGAATGCGGTGGCACCCCCTGGTACATCTTCATCAAAAAAGACGATTTTATTGGTCTTTTTGAGTGACTCCACAATGCGGTGGTGGATGTCGAAAGGAAGCAGGGTTTGCACATCGATCAGCTCCACCGAGATATTGAACTCGCTGAGTTGTTCGGCCGCATCCTGGGCAATACGTACGCAGGACCCGTAAGTGACCAGGGTAAGATCACTACCTTCCCGCATGATTTCAGGTTTGCCGGGCGGCACAGTGAATTCCCCGATGTTATCCGGCATTTTTTCTTTCAGACGATAGGCGTTGAGGGGTTCGATGATCAGGGCCGGGTCGTCAGACCGCATCATGGTGTTGTAAAAGCCCGCGGCCTGCGTCATGTTACGTGGCACGAGCACGTGCACCCCCCGGATGGAGTTGATCACCATGCTCAGGGGGCTGCCTGAATGCCAGATGCCTTCAAGGCGATGTCCCCGTGTACTGATAATCAGCGGTGCTTTTTGTCCTCCCGCCGTGCGGTAATGCAAAGTGGCCAAATCGTCGCTGATCACCTGCAGGGCGAAAAGCAGGTAATCGAAATACTGTACTTCGGCAATGGGGCGGAGGCCGCGCATGGCCATGCCGAGTCCCTGCCCCACGATAGTGGCCTCGCGGATACCGGTATCACCGATCCGCAGCTTCCCGTACTTTTTCTGTAAGCCTTCCAGGGTTTGGTTTACCCCGCCGATAAACCCCACATCTTCCCCGAAAATCAGTGCTTCCGGGTAATTGGAGAATATGTAATCGTTGTTGGCCACAAGGATCTCCCGGCCATTGACCATGGGAGATTCGTCGCTGTATTCCGGGGGTGTTTCTTTGATTTTCAGGGGCGATTTGTCTGACTGACTGTAAAGGTGGGAGGAGTACCTCCGTTGATTTTCGGCAAACTCCTCTTCCAGCCATTGGGTGACAATCTTTTTCAGGGTGGTTTCACCCGGGGTGCAGGTGTCGCAGATCAGCCTCAGTATCTTTTTTCCGGTTGAAATGATGTCTTTCCGGGTGGGTTCCCCGATCCGGGCAAGCTTCTGCAGCAATTTGTCAATTTTGTCTACTTTCAGGCAGCGGCAGCTGGAGATGTTCACTTTGTCAATAAAATCGTCGCGCCGCTTCAGTATGGGTTTCTGGAAGTTGTTCCAGGCACTGCGCCTGGCTTCCTTAACCCGTTTTTCGGCTTTTTTCTCGATCTCCTCCAGTTCTCCTTCCTTGGCAATTCCTTTCTCCAGGATCCAACGGCGCATTTTTGTGATGCCGTCATTTTCCTTTTCCCACTTCAGGCGTTCGGATGATTTATACCTTTCGTGTGATCCGCTGGTGGAATGACCCTGCGGTTGTGTGACTTCTGTTATGTGGAACAGCACGGGGATATGTTCTTTGCGGCAGGCATCCACTCCTTTTTTATAGGTGCTGATCAAGCCTTCGTAGTCCCATCCTTTCGCCTTGTAAATTCTTATGCCCGTGTGGCCTTTCCCTTTAATTTCAAATCCTTTCAGCGCCTCCGAGATGCTGCTTTTGACCGTCTGTTGCCCGATGGGCACACTGATGCCGTAACCGTCGTCCCATACCGACACGGCCAGCGGAACCTTCAGTACAGCAGCGGCATTGATGGTTTCAAAAAAATGACCTTCGCTGGTGCTGGCATCTCCGATGGTGGCAAATGTCACCTCATCCCCATTGTGGCTGAATTGTTTAAACTTTTTCAGCCCTTTCTCCCCGCGAAATACTTTCGAGGCCATTGCCAGACCCAGGGCCCTGGGCATTTGCCCTGCCGTGGGTGAAATGTCGGCCGAGGAGTTCTTTTGTTTTACCAGGTCTTTCCAGTCCCCGTTTTCATCCAGACTGCGCGTGGCAAAGTGGTTGTTCATCATCCGGCCACCGTTATCCGGGTTGGCGTTCAGGTCAGTGTCGCCGTATAGCTGGCCGAAAAACCCTTCCAGACTCAGCAGCCCTGCGGCCATCATGAATGTCTGGTCACGGTAGTAGCCCGATCGCCAGTCTCCTTCTTTGAAAGCCTTGGCCATCGCCAGCTGGGGTACCTCCTTGCCATCCCCGAATATGCCGAATTTGGCTTTGCCTGTTAAGACTTCGCGACGTCCGAGCAAGCTTGCCTGTCTGCTTTCGTTGGCGATGCGATAGTCATTCAATACTTCTTTTGTGTAGGCCTTGGAGATGGATTTCTTTTTTGCCGGCATATGAATATCTTGTTTGTTTCAGTTGGTGGTTGCTACGTATTATCAGTACCTGGCCACTGTTGTCGGGGGTGAGACTTCCCACCCCTTCGTTGCGGGTTGCCGGGTATTGTCAGTACCTGGCGTCCTAACCCAAAAAACAGGTCAGAATTACTATAAACAAAAGAGATAAGCTGCGTAAATTGTTCAATAAGGGCCTTTGCTTAGTCCTTCCCGGATTTTCTTGAAAGGTCCTCCAGATTTCGCTTTATATCGCGCAGGTCTTCCTTGATCGATTTCTCGATGTTCGACAGGTTGACCTTTTCCCCCCGCATCGCCAGCCGGTCTGCCGTGGTGCGTGCCTTTGGGATGACAATCCATAAAATAATGTACAGGATCAGTCCGAATGAGTAGGCGAAGAAGGTCAGCAGGAATATGACCCTGACCCAGGTGGGATCGATCTGGAAATAGGCACCCAGTCCTCCGCAGACACCTCCGATATATTTATTGTCCGGATCACGGAACAATCGTTTCGGGGCAGGCTCCGTTTCAGCGTTGGCGGAAGATCCCGGGTTGCTGCGGTCTTCATCCTCTCCGCTGATCTCGGCTGGTTCGCCAAGCTGGGAAATTGAATCCTGCACATCTTCCATTGACACCACGCGGTCACTTCCTTTTTTCTTTTCCCGGAACATCTCCGAAAGGCGGCTTTCAATACCTGACATAATCTCGTCACAACCTTCTTCTTTTTTGAAATGGTATCGCAGGTTTTTCAGGTAGGCATCCAGCCTGTCATAGGCGTCCTCATCAATATGAAACACAATGCCGTTAATGTTGACTGTAGTTGTCTTCTTCATATGGTTGCATTTTACAGTGTTAAAGGTATAAAATTATTTTTCGTCCTGCTCTCCCGCCGTTTCGTCTTGCTTTGTCACTTTGTTCACAGCAGCGGTCAGTTCCGTCCATGTATGGTGGAGTTCCTTCAGGAAGTTTTCTCCCGGTGGTGTGACCATGTAATATTTCCTGGGAGGACCTTCGGTGCTCTCTTCCCAGCGATAGGTAAGCAGACCGTCGTTTTTCAGCCGGGTGAGCAGGGGATAAACCGTTCCCTCCACCACCAGTAGTTTTGCTTCTTTCAAAGTTTGGATCAATTCTGAGGCATAGGCCTCTTTTCGGGAAAGCAATGCGAGTACGCAATATTCCAGCGTTCCTTTGCGCATCTGGGCTTTTGTGTTTTCCAGGTTCATGTGTACAGGCTTTTCTTATACGATACTACAAAGATAAATCAAAAAACAGTACTATGCAATACCTAGTATTATATTTTTAAAATTTAGGACTGATTATTAATGGGATGGCGAATTTGTCAGTAGGGTGTCGGTCAAAATGGCAGACTGTTCATGCTGGCATACACTTTGCGTGTCTGGGAGCAGTTCGGCATTGCCAAACTGTTTATCATTTAGCCTCCAGGGGGTGTTTTAACATAAAATAATCCAAAAAAACCGGTTTATGCAAAAAGGAAAAATAAACGTTCAGACTGAGAACATCTTTCCCATCATTAAGAAGTTTTTGTACTCAGACCATGAGATCTTCCTCAGGGAATTGGTTTCCAACGCTGTGGATGCCACCCAGAAGCTGAAGACAATGGCATCTCTCGGAGAGTATAAGGGGGAACTGGGAGACCCTAAGATAGAGATTAAAGTGGACAAGGAGGCCAAAACGATCACCGTCAGCGACAAGGGGATCGGAATGACCACAGAAGAAGTGGATAAATTTATTAACCAGATTGCTTTTTCCAGTGCGGAAGAGTGGGTGAGTAAATACAAGAGTGAAACCGAAGCCAATCCGATGATCGGACATTTTGGCCTTGGTTTCTATTCTTCTTTTATGGTGGCCTCCAGGGTTGAGTTGCACACCAAATCCTACAAAAAGAACAGCAAAGGCGTTTTGTGGACCTGCGACGGTACCCCTGAGTTCAGCCTTGAGGAAAAGCCCAAGAAGACCCGCGGTACAGATGTGATCCTGCACATCGCGGAAGACTCGGAGGAGTTCCTGGAAGAATCCAGGATATCGGAGCTGTTGAACAAATATTGTAAGTTCCTGCCGGTCGAGATCATTTTCGGTACCGAAAAGGAAACCAAAAAAGAAAAGGACGAAAAGGGAGAGGAAAAAGAGGTGACTGTGGAGAAGCCACGGTTGATTAACAATACCCGTCCGGCCTGGACCCGTAAGCCCACCGATTTGTCAGAAGAGGATTATAAGAGTTTTTACCGGGAGTTGTATCCCATGAGTTTTGACGAGCCCCTTTTTCATATCCACCTGAACGTGGATTATCCATTTGAACTGACAGGGATTCTCTATTTCCCGAAAGTGAAACAGAATTTTGAGGTGCAGCGTGACAAGATTCAGCTCTACTGCAACCAGGTGTTTGTGACTGATTCCGTGGAAGGGATCGTTCCGGACTTTCTTACCCTGCTTCATGGTGTGATCGATTCTCCGGATATTCCGCTGAATGTGTCGCGCAGTTTTCTGCAGAGCGACAGTAGTGTGAAGAAGATCAGCAGCCATATCACCAAGAAAGTGGCCGATAAACTGGAGGAGTTATTCAAAAACAAGCGGGAAGATTTTGAGGCCAAATGGGATGACATTAAGATTTTTATTGAATACGGGATGATCTCCGATGAGAAATTCAAAGAGAGGGCCAAAAAGTTCTGCCTGCTGAAAAACACCGACAACAAATTCTTTACCCTTGATGAATACCGCGATCACATCAAGACCAACCAGGCGGATAAAGATAAGAAAATTGTACACCTGTACACAACCGACCAGGTGGCTCAGCACAGCGCTGTGGAGGCCGCCAGGGAAAAAGGCTATGATGTGCTTGTGATGGAAACGCCCATCGACAGCCATTTTGTCAATATGCTGGAGTCCGAACAGGAGGATGTCTCTTTTGTCAGGGTGGATGCCGAGGTGGCAGACAAACTGATCAAAAAGGAAGAGGAAATGCCCTCGAAATTATCAGATGAACAGAAAGAGAAATTGAAGCCGTTGATTGAAAATCAGCTGGATCAGCAGAGTTTCCAGGTGGCTTTTGAAAACCTGAGTGAGTCGGATAACCCCATGATCATTACCCAGCCTGAGTTTATGCGCCGGATGAAAGACATGTCGGCTGCCGGTGGGATGAACTATATGGGCAACCTGCCTGACAGTTATATGCTGGTGGTGAATGCCAATCACCCGTTGGTCGGCAAGGTAGTGGAAGAGTCGGATGAAGAGCGGCGCGACAAACAGATTCGTCAGCTGATCGACCTGGCCATGCTGGCCAAGAACCTGCTTAAAGGCGAGCAACTTACGCGCTTTGTGAAGCGAAGTGTGGACCTGTTTTAGCAAATTATTTAAATTTTTTTGTAACTTAGTAGGTTCGGGAAGAAAAATATTGCGTAGTTTTGCGCTCCCATTCGGGGGGATTGAAGTTGGCGGGTCTGCAAGGGCCTTTGAAGAGTGGCCACCCGAAAAAGGCGCGAACGAGTGCTTTAAGGGATATGACAAAAAAGGGGCGAAAAAGTTTTTTAAAAAAAACTTTGCTACAAATTAAAAATAGTTTGTATCTTTGCCCTCCCAAAACGGGGATTCTTTTAGGAGGATCTTTGGAAAAAGGGGAAACGATCTTTGAAAAATTGGGAAGCAAAAGACAGAAACAGCAAATACCCGTCAGTGGTTTTGAGGAATCATTGACAAGATTAAAAAAGCCAG
>PWHO01000115.1 GCA_003555385.1 Bacteroidales bacterium | reverse complement strand
CCGGAAGAAGGCATGAAGCTGACACGGTTGTCGGGGATGTATCAGGACTGGTTTCTGGATTATGCGTCATATGTGATACTTGAACGGGCGGTTCCTTACGTTCGTGACGGACTGAAACCCGTCCAGCGAAGGATACTTCATGCCATGAAAGAGCTCGATGACGGACGCTTTAACAAGGTGGCCAACATCATCGGGCACACCATGAAATATCATCCGCACGGGGATGCTTCCATCGGCGATGCACTTGTCCAGCTTGGGCAAAAAGACCTTCTCGTTGAGACACAGGGTAACTGGGGAAACATCCTCACAGGCGACAGCTCTGCTGCCCCGAGGTATATTGAAGCCCGGCCTTCCAAATTTGCCCATGAGGTGCTGTACAATCCCAAAACGACCAGGTGGAAAACCAGTTATGATGGCAGAAATAAGGAACCCCTTTGTCTGCCTGTCAAATTTCCTTTGCTTTTGGCGCAGGGCGTCGAGGGGATTGCAGTGGGGCTTGCATCCAAGATTTTGCCGCATAATTTCAATGAACTGATTGATGCTTCCACCGAATACCTCAAAGGACAAGAGCCGGATATTCTGCCTGATTTCCCCTCCGGGGGAATGGCCGATTTCTCCAGATACAACGGAGGAATGCGGGGAGGTAAGGTTCGCGTACGTGCCCGGATCAGTATCCAGGATAAGAAGACATTGGTGATCAATGAAATCCCTTTTGGTACCACTACCAGCAGCCTTATGGAAAGCATTGTGGCGGCCAATGACAAGGGAAAAATAAAGATCAAAAAAATTGAGGACAATACCGCGGAGCATGTGGAGATCATGGTGCACCTGGCTTCGGGAATTTCACCTGACCAGGCCATTGATGCCCTTTACCTGTTTACCGACTGTGAAATCGGTATCTCTCCCAATTGTTGTGTGATACAGGATGACAAACCGGCTTTCCTGAGTGTAAATGAGGTGCTCAAAATATCGGCGGATAACACCGTGGATCTCCTCAGGAAGGAGCTGGAGATTGAACGGGGTGAGCTAATGGAACAGTTACTGTTTGCCAGCCTCGAAAAAATATTTATTGAAGAGCGCATTTATCGCGATATTGAAGAGTGTGATACATGGGAGTCGGTTATTGAATCCATTGACAAAGGACTGGAACCCTTTAAAACAAAATTTTATCGTGAGATTGTTCGCGATGATATCATCCGGCTGACAGAAATCCGGATCAAGCGGATATCCCGTTACGATACATTCAAGGCTGACAAAGAGGTCAGGTCATTGCAGGAACGACTTGAAAAGGTCAATGGCTACCTGCAGGATCTGGTCGGATATACCATCGATTATTTCCGGTCAGTGAAAAAGAAATTCGGAAAAGGAAGGGAAAGAAAGACGGAGGTTCGACACTTTGACAGTATCGATGCTTCACGGGTTGCGGTGGCCAATGCCAAACTGTATGTGAATCGTGAGGAGGGTTTTTCAGGTACAGCCCTTAAAAAAGATGAGTTTGTTTGTGAATGTTCCGACCTGGATGACATCATTGTTTTCCGGGAAGATGGCACGTATATCGTTACGAGGGTAACGGAAAAATCATTTGTAGGCAAAAATATTATTCATATTGGCGTATTTGAACGCAATGATGAGCGGACAATTTACAATGTGATTTATCGTGACGGTCAGTCAGGGGCGACCTACATGAAACGTTTTCCGGTGAAAGGCGTTACCCGCGACAAGGAATATGACCTGACCAAAGGAACCAAAGGAAGCAAGGTATTGTACTTTTCAGCAAATCCCAATGGTGAGGCTGAGGTGGTGACGATATATCTGCGCCACAAACCACGGCTGAAAAAAACAGTCATTGACCTGGATTTCAGCGAATTGGCTATCAAGGGACGCGGTGCCGCCGGGAATATCCTCACCAGGCATGCTGTGCGGCGCATCACCATGAAGGATGCGGGTGTATCTACACTCGGGGCCATGGATATCTGGTTTGATGAAACGGTATTGCGCCTGAATTCGGATAAAAGAGGCAACTATCTTGGTGCATTCAAAGGGGATGAAAAAATACTGGCCGTATATCGTGATGGTCAATATCGTGTGATGAATTTTGATCTTTCCAATCATTTTGAGGAAAACCCCCTGATTCTTCAAAAAATGCACCCCGGTACGATAGTGACAGCGGTCTATTTTGACCAGGAGAAAGGGCATCACTATATCAAACGTTTTGAGCCCGAAGCCAACGGGAAATTTACGGATTTTCTCAACGGGCAGGGCAGTCGACTGGTGCTTGTCACAACGGAAAAACATCCCCGTTTGCTCGCCACCTTCCCTTCCTCCGAAAGGAGACAGAAAAACGAGGAGGAAATTGAGGTGCCCGATTTCATTGCGGTGAAAAGTCAGAAAGCCCGTGGGAAGCGGCTCTCATCAACAGAAATAAAGGCGGTTCGATGGCTGGAGCCTCATCCGGCAGACGATGAACCGGCTGACGATGCGACTGACCTGGTTGATCCGGCTGACACGGCTGAACCGGTTGAACCGGCTGACCCTAAAGAGGAAGGAGCCGATAAAGGGACAAAAGAAACCGCTGCTGACAAGGAAAGGGGCACCCCGGATGACAAAGAAAAGCAAATACGTCTTGATTTGGACCTGTAAAACTGTATAAATAATTTTTAACCCCGACCCTGAAATGATTAAAGTCGGCATTAACGGATTCGGACGCATCGGGAAGCTGGTATTCCGGCTGATCCATGAACGTAATGACATGGAGGTTGTGGCTGTGAACGACCCCATGATGATGCGGGCACTGGTGCATTTGCTGAAATATGATACTGTGCATGGAGGATTCGGGCACCAGGTGAAAGGGGATGAGCATGAAAACATGTTGTATGTCAACGGGCAACGCATTAAAAAATACGCCCGTTTTCATCCGGATAAAATTCCGTGGGATGATCATGGCGTGGACGTGGTAATAGAATCATCGCGTGTTTTTCTGACAAGGGATGTACTGCAGGGCCATTTGAAAAACGGGGTAAAAAAGGTCATTCTTTCCTGCCCCCCTAAAGAACCCCTTGATCATATGGTGGTGATTGGCGTGAATGAAGAAACCCTTGCTTCAGAGCATGTGATTGTTTCGAATGCTTCATGTACCACAAACTGCATCGCTCCGGTTTTGAAAGTAATCGATGCGTATGCCGGCATTGACCGCGGTATGATGAATACAGTACACCCTTATACCAACAGCCAGAATGTGATGGATGCGCCGCACACCGACCTTCGGCGTGCACGCTGTGCCAACGAGAATATTATTCCGACAACAACAAGTGCCATCCGGGCAGTCAAGGATGTATTGCCGCAGATGAAAGACCGTTTTGACGGTTTTGCCACACGGGTGCCTGTCAGTGACGGTTCTTTTGTGGAATTGAATGCCATGCTGAAGCGTCCGGTAACCCGGTCGGAAATCAATAACCTTTTTTACGAAGCCGCCCGCCGGGAGATGCGGGGCATCATCGAATATTGTGAAGATCCGGTTGTTTCCAGCGACATTGTGGGAAATCCGCATTCTGCCATTTTTGATTCGCTGTGTACCAAAGTGCTCGGAGGCGATTTCATCCAGGTGCTTGCCTGGTACGACAATGAATATGGTTATTCCAGTCGCCTGGTCGAATTGATCGGTCTGCTGATCAATCCCGGATCTGGCCATTTTCCGCAATCAGTTCAATGATCTTCATGATGGGGAGTCAGTTCCCTTACCGGGAGCCAGGCCGGATCATGGGGTTGGTGATTCAGTGCCGCACCTTTTTAAGCATAATCCCGGCCATGAAGCGGCCGCTGACACCCTCCAGGGCCCTGTTGGAGAAGAACTGTTCATGCCGGCACTGTGTGCATATTTCCGCTGTCTCGATGTGGTTCGGTTTTACCCCTGCCTCGGTAAGCAGCCTGAAATTTGCCTTCCATTGATCAAAAATATATTTGCCTTTTTGTCTGGCGGGCAAGATGATCTCTTTTACCGACCCGAATGCTTTCAGTGCTTCACGGTACACATCATCACCTACTTCATAACAACACGGACCATTTGATGGACCAAGCCCTGCATAAATATTATCAGCTCTCGAGCCGTAATGGTTCAGCATCTTGCTGACTGCCTCCCATGCAATTTTTCGGATCGTACCCTTCCAGCCTGCATGCAGGGCAGCTATAACTTTCTTGTCCGGGTCGTATAACAAAATGGGCACACAGTCTGCCACCTGCACACCGAGGCAGATTCCCGGCACACTGGTCACCATGCCGTCGGTGTTGGGAAGGGCATCTGTTTTGTCAAAAGCTCCGCGTCCTTGCCCTGAACTGTCCACAATGGCCACGTTGGCGCTGTGACACTGATTGGCGAAGGTAAACTTTCCCAGATCTACCCCCAGCGAGTCTGCAAGTATGCGTCGATTCTGGGATACACGGAAGTTGTCATCCCCCACATGAAATCCGGTATTCAGTGAGTCAAATTTTTTTTCGCTGATACCACCTTCACGGGTCGAAATAAAATGGGTGATTTCAGGAAAGCGGGAAAGGTTCTCAAAGGTGAATACCGTGGTATCATTCAGTTCAACCGGGATCATAGGCGCAAAGTTTTTTGCTCGTGAAACAGGTGATGAGCTGACCAAATATATGAAAATTATGGGATTGCGGTGTTTGCGGCCCGGGTTGTCTCCTGTTTTTTCAGGCCAGATAAATCCGGTGAAAAGAAGCCTTTTTCTTACCTTTGAATGACTTATAGATTCTTATTATGGCGGGAATTTACATTCACATCCCTTTTTGTCGTCAGCCTTGCCATTATTGCAATTTTCATTTCATGGCCTCGACAAGAGACAAAGATGCTTATCTGCAGGCGTTGCTTCGGGAGATCGATCTGCAGCGGATGTTCTTTGACCGGCAGGGACATGGAAGCACATTTGGCAGGATAAAAACCGTCTATGTGGGTGGAGGTACTCCCTCGATGCTGTCGGCCAGAGAACTGTCCCGGCTATTTGAAGGTTTAAGCCAACATTTTTCACTGGAGGGGGCAACAGAGGTTACCCTGGAAGCCAACCCGGATGACCTTAATCCTGGAAAACTGAAAGAGCTTCGGCAGCTCCCCGTGAACCGTTTAAGTATCGGAGTCCAGAGTTTTTTTCCGGAGGATTTGTATTATATGAACCGTATCCACTCGCCTTCCCAGGCATGGAACAGTATACAGGATGCCAGGGAGGCGGGTTTTGAAAACATCAGCGTGGATCTCATATATGGTACCCCTACCTTAACAGATGCAAACTGGGAAGACAACCTGCATCGCTTGGCCATGACCGGGATTCCACATATTTCTGCTTATGCCCTCACGGTGGAACCCCGGACGCCCCTTGCGTACCTGATCCGTAAAGGAAAGGCAAAACCTGTTTCGGAAGAACAGTCGGCCCGTCAATTCAGTATGATGAAGGATGTGCTGGAGTCTTATGGTTACCGGCATTATGAGATATCCAATTTCTCCTTTCCGGGAAAGGAGTCTCTGCACAATATGGGATACTGGACAGGTCAGCCTTACCTGGGGCTGGGCTCTTCGGCCCATAGCTTCATCCCCGGAAAACGGTCCTGGAATATTTCAAACATCAGTCAATACAAAGCTGCCATTTATGAGGATGCGGTTCCGGCAGAAGAAGAAGTGCTTAGTTTGTCCCAGGCTGTCAATGAGTATATTATGACCTCGTTGCGTACGGTGTGGGGGTGTGACCTTGGGTATATTGCCCGCCTGTGGGGGCCGCAACACATTCCCGCCCTGAAAAAACGTGCTGAAGGTCATCTGCGTCGCGGGGCACTGATCTGGAAAAATGATCACACGCTTGTGCTGGGCAGGAAAGGATTATTCTTTGCCGATGGAATTGCCGCGGATCTGTTTATTGATTAAGGGGCAGGCTGCTAAGTCATGCACCCAGGTGCTGTATGAACCCGGAGGGGTTTATTTTTTCGCCCGGGGATGGAAGGATAACAGATTTTCCCGCAGATACTCCCTGCTCAGGTGGGTATATACCTCGGTGGTTGTGATCGATTCATGCCCCAGCATATCCTGTACTGCACGGAGATCCGCACCTCCTTCCACCAAATGGGTGGCGAAACTGTGGCGCAGGCTGTGCGGGCTGACCTTCTTTTTTATGCCGGCTGCCTGACACAGTTCACGGATGATGTTGAACACCATCATCCTGCTCAGATTTTTTCCGCTGCGGTTCAGAAACAGGTGGTCCTCAAAACCACGTTGTGGTGCTGTTTTATTCCTTGAGGCAGACATATACAGCAAAATGTGCTTCAGGGCATCTCTTCCGACGGGAACCATCCGCTGCTTGTTGCCTTTGCCGGTTACCTTGATAAAAGACTCTTTTTTGTTGATTTCCGATATTTTAAGATGAATCAGCTCTGATACACGTAGTCCGCACCCGTAAAGGGTTTCCATAATGGCACGGTTTCGTTGTCCGGTGGGCTTGCTCATGTCTGCAGCACTGATCATCAGGTCGATTTCGTATACGGAAAGCACCTCGGGCAATTTGCGTCCCATGCGGGGCATTTCAAGGCTGGCTGAAGGATCTGACCGGATGACGTTTTCCGTCAGCAGGTAACGGAAAAATGCCCGGATCCCGGAAATGATCCTTGCCTGTGTACGTTCACCTGCACCTGCTTTACTGATATGAATGACAAAAGCTGTAAGGATTTCAGGTGAAAGTTTATCCGGTTCAGGCATCTGCTCAATGTTTTTGCAGAATACAGCCAGCTTATTGACATCAGACACATATGCTCCGATGGAATTGTCGGATAAAGACCGTTCCAGCTTCAGGTATTCCTCGAAGCCTCTTATGAAAGAATTCCAGGCCGACATTACGTTACGGTTGAATTGATTATCACAAAGTTACTATCCGGGATGGAAATCAGCCCCGGTTTGTATTTTTTTTTCAATTACCCGAAGGATTTGTGTAATTTTGAACCACTTAAATGCGCTTTCCGCGGTAGCAAAACAGTCCACTGTGCGGTTGAACCTTATTCTTTATGAAGCAATCCAGGAATTTGCAGATCATCTCTTCGGTACTTTTTCGTTCATCATCTTTTTTTAAAGAGTTTGCCACTGAGCCTCCTGCTGCCAGGTCTTTTCTTTTTTCATATGGCCTGCCCCTGATGGTGTTGGGTGCTGCCGGACGGATGGCTGTTGTTTTGCAGCAAGAGACCCTCAAGGGAGTTGCGCTGCGAGCTGATCAGCTATCCGGAATATTCATCATAACCCTGACGGGTTACCTGTTGTCCGTATGGCTGGGTGCATATCTGGTGGGAAAACTTGCAAAGCCCTTCCGGAGCAATCCGGATAACGAGAAAGCCATGTTGCTGATCATCGCATCCTATACCCCTTATATGCTTGCACAGCCACTGGCGGCCATTACACCGGCCATGGGCCCCGTCTCAATTCTGGGGCTGATCTATACCGTTTTTTTATTCGGAAAGGGTGCGGGTTCATTATTGGAAACCCCGGCTGCGAAGGTGGCTGGCTTTACGTTCACCAGCTTTTTTGTTATTTTTGGGATCTCTTTTGTGGCAATCCGCCTGCTTGCCGGTTTGTTTGTATTCTAGAAGGAAACCGCTTCTGTTTAATTTGGTATGATGGGTAAAAAAATGTCTTATTCAACTTCTGCAACTGTCGTTTCAGGTCTGGCCCTGTTGATGCTTGCCGCACTGGTGTTTTTGCTGTCCGGACGAGAGGAAGAAAACCCTGTTGCGGAAGAAAAGGCCGAAGAAAAGCAGGAAGGAACAGTTTCCAGGGATGAGTTTGGTTTTAAAAAAGGCACCTATCGCATTGAAGAAGGAGTGGTTCGCCGGGGACAAACACTTTCCCATTTATTGTCCCGCTTTGACTTTGGCCCCGCAGATGTAGACAGGATTGCACGGACGATGGAAGATGTATTCAGCCCCCGCCGTATAAGGGGAGGAAACAATTATTACGGATATTATAACCAGGATACGGACACCCTGTCTGAACTGTGTTATTTTGTGTACGAAATCTCAGATCTTGATTACCTGGTGGTGGATTTTCGTGATTCACTGGATGTATACAGGGGTGAAAAAGAAGTTACAAATATCTCCAGAGAAGCCTCAGGGGTTATCCGCTCATCTTTGTGGAATACCATTGTAGAAAACGACCTGCCACAGGAACTGGTGATACATATGGCTCGTATCCTGGCCTGGACAGTGGATTTTTACCGCATTGACCCGGGTGACCGCTTCAAGGTCCTTTACGAGGAGGCCCATGTGGGAGAGCGCCCGGTGGGTGTTTCCCGGATTGATGCCGTTTACTTTATGCACCGTGGCAGTGAGGTGGAGGGCTACCATTTTGCATCTGATACAATCGATGGTTATTTTGACATAGAGGGTAACAGTTTGCAGAAGGTCTTTCTGCAGGCCCCGCTGGAATTTGGTCGAATCAGCTCCC
Source organism: Bacteroidales bacterium (assembly GCA_003555385.1). Classification (GTDB taxonomy): domain Bacteria; phylum Bacteroidota; class Bacteroidia; order Bacteroidales; family UBA7960; genus PUPG01. Next base: position 25,079 of record PWHO01000115.1, on the reverse strand, counting down.
GTTATTCGCAAAACAGGCTGCATCCAATACACGGCGACAGGCGTCCGCATTTGGGTACGGATTATGCAGCCGCACACGGGACACCCATTCTGGCTGTGGGCGACGGAACCGTCACGCGGGCCAGCTATACCAGTGGTAACGGAAACTATGTCAGAATTCGCCACAATTCGGTCTATGAAACGCAATATTTACATATGTCTCGCTTCGCCACCGGAATTCGTCCGGGTGCAAGGGTAGAACAGGGGGAGGTCATCGGATATGTGGGCAGCACCGGACTGGCTACCGGACCTCATGTGTGTTTCCGTTTTTGGAAAAATGGTCAGCAGGTGGATCACCTCCGCCTTGAATTTCCAAGTGGTGATCCCTTGCCTGATGATTATATGGAAGCATTCACGCGGATTCGTGACAGCCGAAGGAAAAAACTTGAGTCTGTGACTTTCGAAAAGGAAAATGTTCCGGTTTAGCCTTATTTTAATGCATTCCTGATTTTTAACAGCCTCTCCAGCAATTCTTCCAGTTTTTCCAGCGGTAGCATGTTGGCACCGTCTGACATGGCCTTTCCGGGTTCAGGATGGGTTTCAATAAACAGACCGTCCGCCCCCGCAGCGATGCCTGCCCTTGCCATTGTGCCGATCATATGAGGCAGTCCGCCGCTGGCTCCGCTTCCCTGATTTGGCTGCTGCAGGGAATGTGTTACATCCAGCACTACCGGCAGATTCATTTCCTGCATGATGGGTATACCGCGAAAATCAACCACCAGGTCACCGTAACCAAAGGTGGTTCCTCTTTCGGTGAGCAGGATATGTTCATTGCCTGTACTGCGTATCTTTTCTGCAGCAAACTTCATGGAATCCGGGGCCAGAAACTGTCCCTTTTTGATATTGACAACCTTGCCTGTATTTCCGGCGGCAAGGAGTAATTCTGTCTGGCGGCAAAGAAAAGCCGGAATCTGCAATACATCTACATGCGGGGCGGCTTTCAGGGCCTCCTCCTCTGAATGGATGTCGGTTACCACCGGAATATTATAAGTGGCACCGATCACTCCCAGTGCCTTCAGGGCTTTTTCGTCTCCGATGCCCGTAAAACTGTCCATTCGTGTCCGGTTGGCTTTTTTATAAGAGGCCTTAAAAATATAGGGGATACCCAAATTGCGGGTGATGCTCTCGATCTTCTCCGCAATGGCAAAACCCATCTCTTCATTTTCCAGTACGCAGGGGCCGGCCATCAAAAAAAACGGACCGTCTCCGGGTGCAGGTCTGGAAAAAATATACTCCAGTGTTTTATGCATGGGGTGTGTGATTGTCTGGTAATTAAAGAAGGTCTGCAATATCACCTTTGCCCTGGCGAATGACTTCCATTTCAACTCCTGTGCAGTCGATCACCGTGGATGCCTCGTTATCTCCGTTTCCACCATCAATTACCATATCTACCTGCTGCCGGTACCTTTCGTAAATCAGCTCAGGGTCGGTGGTATATTCCAGTATTTCATCATCATCATACACTGAGGTGGATATGATGGGATTGCCAAGTTCCTGGACGATTTCCCGGGCGATTCTATTGTCGGGAACCCTGATCCCGATGGTTTTTTTCCGGCTCTGAAAAAGCTTGGGTACATTGTTGTTGGCGTTCAGGATAAATGTAAACGGCCCCGGCAGGCCTTTTTTCATTGCCTTGTACACACTGGTGGAAAATGGTTTTGTCAGGTCGGATATGTGGCTGAGGTCGTAGCAGATCAGGGAAAAATTGGCTTTTTCGGCTTTAATTCCTTTGATCTGGGCCACCCTCTGGACTGCCCTGGGTTGGTTGATATCGCAACCTATGGTATAGACCGTGTCGGTGGGATAGATAATCACGCCTCCGTCTCTGAGGCATTCTGCAGCATTTCTCAAAAGCCGGAGAGAAGGAGTCTCCGGATGAATCTTAATAAGCATATCCGGTGGTTTTTTTGAACAGTATTACACAAAGATACACTTTATTGTAATTTTTGGATGAAAATTGCTGTTGTCGGCCATGGTTGACAATGAAAGAAAATACTACCTTTGCCGGGGTCAATAATGGATTCGGTGGTTTCGTTATGAGTAGGTTGTGGACATTTGCAGCAATTGTATTCTTCCTGTTTGCCGGGGGCTATGTCAGGGCCGGTGAAGGTGCCGGAGGACCGGATTTTTCGCAGACCTTTTCTTTTAATCCATACCCCGACAGCCAGGGCATGCTGGTCAATGATATTTTGCACACCATCGCAGAAGGATCCGGTAAGCTTCGCGTGTACACGAATTATACTTTTCGGGGTCGTCTTCAGGCGGATATTGTCCCCGGCACCGGTGAGCGGCACCGGTTGATTGTAATTCCCGACACCATGTATGTCACCGGGGATGTCACCTATCGTGACTTCTCTCTTGCCGGGATTCTGATTCCCGACAGGGCGGCTTTTCTCCTGGAGGTGCATGACGCGGAAGAAAAAGAGGTCTATAGTCACTTCTTTGAAGATGTGGACCTGACTGCTGCACCTGACCAGTGGGGGGAAGTGTCATTATCCTATGATGGGTCAACCGATGATCTCAGTATTCAACTCTCCGGCTACCAATTTCGTTATGATGGACGGATGCGTGAACGTCTGAACCTGTGGGGTGCTGCCCTGGAAACCTATTATGAAGCCGGAGAGAAACTGAGGAGGGTGGAGGAATTAAAGGACGGACTGGCGGCTGACAACCCCGAAACCCTATTGCTCGAGGAATTTCGTTTGTGCGAGGCGGAGGCTCTGCTGGGGGATATTCACCATGCCCCGTTTCAGCAGTGGCTGGATCTGCATCAGCATGATCCGGAAAATATAATGCCTGATTATGAAAGGCTGCGCAGGGAATTGATTTTGCTGAGAGAAGACTTTAATCAGGCGGTTTCCCGGATTGATGATCTCTATTACCAGCACGGGGAAAAGATCGCACGATCTGAATCTCCGGAAGATGCCAGAGATGCATATGAATCGGCATTGAACTACAATCCCCTGCATATTCCGTCACACCTTGCCCTGGCAGACCTTGATAAAAATTCAGGGGACAAAGAGGCTGCATTGGAAAGATTGGGGATAATTTTCAATAAAGGCCATCCATCAGGAAAGTGGAGGCAGAAAGCCGATTTGATGGCTGATACTTTGCTGGGGATGTTTTTTAAGGCTTCTTCTGAAATGATCTATGAGGACAGGCTGACATCATCGCTGAACAACCTGGCTCATGTGCAGGTGTTCTGCAGGCTCGTGGAGGGCAATTATCCATGTCCCGGGGAGCTTCACCATATGCTGGTTCAGACTCATCACGGGATCTACCGTTCCTTCCTCGTGGTATCAGGAAGGGCGATCCGGGATGACAACCTGGATCTGGCGACAACCTACATTCAAAACGCCATAGAATATCAGCAAATGCATCCCGGATATGTCCGGTGTTCTGAAGAGGCTTATGAATTGTTGTTCAGGGCAATGACCCGTTACAGGATTCTGTCTTCTATTTCGTTCCTGATCAACGAGGTAAATGGCTGCGGGGAATACCTGTCTAAAGTCCGTGATATTGCGCGTAAACACCCGGAGATGTTTGACCTTGTTTCCGGAGCAGGCAACCCGCAGATGCTGAAAACCGGAGCCCTGAATTATGCCGCCGCCGGTCAGCCCCACCGGAGTATTCATTTACTGAAGGAACTCGAAAGCAGGGGTATTGCATCAGAAGAAACGGCTTACCTGCAGAGGCAGGCGGGTGTGGCCGCGGCTGTTTATTTCAGGAACGAACAGGAAGAAGGGAAGGAGCCGGGTTCCCTGGTTGATGAATTAACCGGCGGGAATCCCTGGTTCAGGCATTTCAGGGAGTCTTTTCTGGAAAACTGGTAAAGGACTCACTCTTTTTTTTCGCTTTTTTTCTGCGAATGGTGTAGCCAAAATGGCAGGCCCCAATGATCATTACACTGCTGATCAGTGATCCTCGTGGTGGGGACCATGTTGCTGATCCAAAGCAACGATCCGGTAAATATCGGTTCGCCTGTCATTCCAGTTGGTGACTGTACCCCTGTTGCGATGCCGTTTTAAAAGTTCCAGGTCAATGTCGTTGATGATGACAGTTTCCACATTGGGTGTACACTCACCGGCAATCGCATCCCTTGCAAACGAAAAATCAGAAGGGGTAAAAATGCCCGACTGGGCATACTGGATATCCATATTATCGACCTGCGGAAGGTTTCCCACCGTACCGGCTATCGCTACAAAGATCTGGTTCTCCACGCATCTGGCCTGGGCACAATACCTCACCCTGAGATAACCTTGTCTGTCGTCTGTGCAAAAAGGGACAAAAATCAGTCTTGTTCCCCTTTCCACAGCAATTCTTGCCAGTTCGGGAAATTCGATGTCGTAGCAGATCATGATGGATATCTTTCCCTTGTCGGTATCAAACACTTCCAGGCTGTTCCCGGGTTGTACGCCCCACCATTTTTTCTCATTTGGTGTGATGTGCAGCTTGTATTGTTTGCCGATCTCCCCGTTTCTTTTAAACAGGTAAGCGATGTTGTAAAGGCTGTCGCCTTCGGGGGTAAAATGGGATCCGGCTACAATATTGATGTTGTATTTGATGGCCAGTTCGCTGAAAAGCTCCAGGTATTGCTCGGTGAATTCGCCGATCTTTCTTGCTGCAGTGCCCGGTTCCTCTTTGGGAAAGAGTGATAGCAACTGAAGGGTGAAAATTTCGGGAAACAGAACAAAATCACTCTTATATCCAGAGGCAACATCCACGAAATATTCGGATTGTATGGCAAAATCATCAAAACTTTTGATGGGACGCATCTGGTATTGTACCACACAGATCCTGACAGGGGCCGCGGCCAGGAATTGTTTTTCTTTCTCCTCCTGAAAATCGAAATTTGTCCATTCCAGGTAGGTGGCATAACCGGATGATTCACTGTCATCATCAATGTACTGTTTGATGATCTTTTTCAGTGAAAAACCATTGGATAACTGTGGAGTCAGGACCGGATCGAAAATGGCCCGGCTTGTCACCCTGTCCACATATTCTGTAATGCTCAGTTTGTCTTTGTAAGACTTATACCCGGGCAATCTTCCGCCGATAACTATTCGTCGCAGGTTATACCTCCTGGTCAGATCTTTTCTTGCTTCATAGAGCCTGGTTGCCAGTTTCATTCCCCTGAATTCAGGGTGGACCATGATCTCCGTGCCATAAAGGGTGTCTCCCTCAGGATTGTGTGTACCTATGTTGCCGTAGTCGCAAATCTCATCCCACGACATATTCATGTCAAAGTCTTCCGAGTCAATGATCAGGCTGCCGGAGGAAGCCACCAGTCTGCCGTCAATCTCGATCACAACCTGACCATCCGGGAACCGGGTCAGCTGGTTTTCAATGTTCTCCCGGGTCCACACTTCCATGCCGGGGAAGCATATCTTCTGCATATTGACCAGTTGCTCGAAATCTTCAATACGCAGATTTCTTATATTGAGCTGAAACTCAAATTCCTGGAGGTCTATTTTATCCATCTTGTGTTAATAGCTGTCCCTGATATCTTTAATGGCACCGTCTTCAAATTGGTCAGACAACAATATTTGTGCGAGTTTTTTTCCCGCTTGGGCGGGAGGAGTAAGTTGTCCGCTTTCTTTGAGCTCCACGAATTTTTTACGGTGGATGAAGGCACGCTCATCTGTACCGCGTATGGTGGTTTGCATATCCGTATCAATGATTCCGGGTGCTATGGCCATGGTTTCTACCGGGTCGGGTTCTCCTTCCTGCTCAGCGGAAATACATTGGCCGAACATGTCGAGCCCTGCTTTTGCCGTGCAATAGTTGCTCCATCCATAATACGGATTCTTTGCCGCTCCCGAGGAAATATTCAGGATTCTTTTTTCAATGTTCATTCTCCTGCTCCTGCGAATAAACTCTGCAGAAAGCAGCATGGGAGCCAGGAGGTTAACACGCATGTGAAAATCCACATCTTCCGGCCGGCAATCTTCCACCCGTCCGACGGGCTGAATAACTCCCGCATTATTGACGAGGTACAATCCGCTGGCAGCCCGGGTGTCAATTTTTTTAAATAATTGCTCACAAAGACCAGGAATTTTATCAGTCCGGGAAAGATCAAAAGAAAAGAAATCCAGCAGGGTGTTTTTTGCGGCGGCCATTTTTTTCAGTCTGTCACTTTCATTGCGTGCAATGCAGAGCAAATGACGACCCTCTTCAAGCAGCTCAATGGCTAAAGCTTCACCAAGGCCTTTACTGGCACCTGTAATGACGAAATACTGCATAGTGTCTGGTTTTTGAATGGTTGTTTCCGGAAAACCAAAACAGTGGTTCTGGCAGATAGAATCAGTTACTGTCATCCTTATCGCCGTCCAGCTCTCCGATTGACTTTACGGAGCCGGTATTGGGATAAAATTCGATGGTGGATTGCCCGGGGGGCAGGCTCGTTACAATACCAAACTGATTGATTTGCATACGGGTTTCGGCCCTTTTCTCATTACCGGTATGGATCAGCAAATTGGTATACTCGGGGATGCGATAGTGAAATCCGGCAGCACTTCTCCTGCCCTCCTGCGAGGTTTCTCTGATTTTCCGGTCCAATTCGTCAGTGGCATGACTTCGCTGGTAAGCAATGGTCACCGGAACGCCTCCGTCATCCTCGTGTGCCGGTAAAACTCCTTCCTGCTGAGAAAACCGGAACAGTGTGTGCCTGGTATCGGTCCGGTCTTTTTCCGGTGTATGGATGAACCTGTAATTGATGGTCTGTGAAGCCGTAATACCAGTGAAAAGGTCAAGGTAGTCGCTTTCCAGCTTGTCCATTTCCGAATACATATACTCCAGGGCTTCTTTCGAGTAATTGATTTCCTGGAAGCCACTGATGAGGTCAAACTTTTTTTCCCGGATTTCTAAGATATATTCAGCTACTTCACTGGCGCGAAGTTCTTCACCCTTTTCTACCCAGCTGCGTCTCAGCGTCTGTCTCTGTACGGTGATGGTGTCCATGCGCACATGTTCTATCACTGTGTCGATCTGTTCTTTAAGGTTGGTATCGATAAAATAGTTAAATGTGGCATCGCTGCCGAAATAGCCATAATCTGTACTTTCACTGAGGCCGGACTGAAAATCCTCGTTGTCAAATTCCCGGTTCACACTGGCGATCAGCCCCTCTTCAGTCAGCGACACATACAGGTTTTGTTCTTCTTCATCCGGAAATTCCACAAAATAGATCTGCTCCGGATCTGGTTCCGCATACCCGTTAATGGAAACCCTGCTGATTTCATAACTGATGTTGGGGAAAAAGATCACCTCATCCAGGCCCAGGTATCTTTCGGCGTAAGCCGCATAGGGCCCCGGTTTACTGACTGTCTGAGTAATTTCCACATCAATTGCGACAACACTGCGTGGCAGGGCATAGTACATGCCTTTGCCCGTATCACCGGCTTCCATAGTACGTACATGGCCACTTCGCAGCGGAACCTGACTTCCACAGGCTGTAATCAGCAGCATTGCTGCCAACACTGCAAAAACAGATATTTTTTTCATTTGGTTGGAGTTGAGAAATTACTTTAAAAAGTCCAGCGCGGCATTTTTATCAAACTCCAGCGTCGGCTCATCTTTGCGGAAGAGCTTGATCGTTTTAGACCCTATATAACGGATGTCGCCCTTGTCGATCCGGAGCATGGTCCCTTCCTTCAACCCGATTACCAGGGCTTCCGGATTGGCGATCAGGAACTCCCTGATCCTTTGCTCGCGGGTTTCCCCGTTGTGGTTCGGGATATTGGAGTCGGTATAATGGGGGTTGATCTGAAAATCAACAAGCCCCAGTGTTTCAAAGCTGGCCGGCTGAACGATCGGCATATCATTGGTGGTCTTGAGCGATGGGCATGCCACATTGCTGCCCGCACTCCATCCTATATACGGGGTGCCTGTACCCACTTTCTTCCTGATAACATCCATAAGCCCCAGCTTATGCATTACGTCAACCAGGTTGAAGGTATTGCCTCCGCCCACAACAATGGCCTGGGCATTATCAATGGCCTCTATCGGGTTTTCAGCCCTGTGTATGGGCTTTACTTCATAACCCAGTTTCAAAAACACGTTTTCTACCTTGGTGGTATAATCATCCCATGAAATGCTCACTCCGGCGTAGGGGATAAACAACACTTCACTGACCTCCCTGCCCAAAAAGCTGCTGATTTCGTTTTTGGTATAATCGAGGTATTCTTCACCGTAATTTGTTGAATTACTGATTAATAAGAGTCTTTTTGCCATATTGCTACCATTATTGGGTTCTCAAATGATTAAAACCTGGTGTCCGGACACCCATTCATCTTCCAAAGTTATAAGAAAAATTGTAGCTGGCATTGTTTGCAGAGCTTTTTGTTTTCTGCAGCAGCCGTTGCGACTTTCAATATGCACCCGGTCATCAGCCTGTGCGATTCTTCAGGTTCGGAAACAATAAATATGTATTTTTGGTAGTTGGAACTTACTTGCTTTGCATGTTGAAATTTGCGGAAAAAATAGGGGAGGGCAATTTCAGGGAATGTTTTGCCATAGAAGGAGAACCTGATTTGTGCATAAAAAGGCTTAAGCCCGGATTGGGGTTTCGGCAGAAGCTTCAGGTGACTTTTTTGCGCCGACGTATGAACCAGGAGGAACTAAAAACCTACAGGAACCTTCCCGTTGAGCTGAAAGAATACTTTAACCCGATCATTGATGCCTCTCAGGATTACCTGGTTACGGGTCGTCCCATGGATTTTGACGGTACCTACTCCAGGCCGGTTTGTGCCTACGGAAAGGTTTCCAATGAAATATTCTGGAAAGAAGTTGAACAAGTGGTGTTTTTGCTGGATAAACATAAAATCTGGTTTTTTGACACCTTCCAGATCGGAACCAATATTTTGGTTCAGCGATTGTCGGAGACCGAATGGAAGCCAGTTATTATTGATTACAAACACCTTGGGTGGAGGGCATTCCCTATGCAGCTTAACCTTTTGCTGAACTCCGAAAAACGAAGAAAGTTTTATCGTTGCTACAGGCGTTTTGAAAAAAAATTCCGGGGGTAGACCCTGTTGCTTTGTTGCAGGCAGATCCTGGCTGCAAAGAACTAAAGCAGATAATCACTATAAGTCACCAATTTTCAGGTCTTGAGGGTTTTGCCGGAAATTTACCGGAAATAAAACTGCCCCGTATCCCTGCGCCTTTGTTGGCAACGGAAACGGGGCAGTTTAAGCTTGTGTCTTTACTTAAAGGGATCAGCCGACTTTTTCAATCAGACCAGCCACCCGGCTGGCATAACCAAATTCATTGTCATACCAGGACACTACTTTGACGAAGTTTCCGCTGATCACCTGGGTGAGCATGGAATCCACCACGGAAGAGTGGCTGTTTCCAATGATGTCAGTAGATACGATGGGGTCTTCGCAATACTCAAGGATCCCTTTCATTGGGCCTTCAGCTGCTTCTTTCAGTGCGTTGTTGACATCCTCTTTGCTTACCTCTTTTGACAGTTCACAGGTAAGGTCAACGATGGATCCGTCCGGTGTGGGTACACGCATTGCGAAACCGTCTAATTTGCCTTTAAGCTCGGGAATTACCAGCCCGACAGCTTTGGCTGCACCAGTTGTTGTAGGAATAATTGACATGGCTGCTGCACGCGCACGACGGAGGTCTTTGTGGGGGGCATCCAAAATGACCTGGTCATTGGTGTAGGAGTGAATGGTGTTCATCAGCCCGTGCCTGAAGCCAAATTTGTCATTCAATACCTTTACCACAGGGGCCAGGCAGTTTGTGGTACAGGAGGCATTGGAGAAGATCTCCTGTTCCTCTTTCAGGTCATGGTCATTCACGCCCAGCACAACGGTTGCATCCACATCGTCAGCGGACTTTGACGGCACACAAAGGATCACCTTGCGGGCTCCTGCCTGAATATGCTTTCCAACGTTCTCCCTGTCTCTGAAGACGCCGGTTGACTCCACTACTACATCAATACCAAGATTCTTCCAGGGTAACTTTGCCGGATCTTTTTCGGCATATACCTTGATTTTTTTTCCATTGACGATCAGGTCATTACCTTCGGTAGAAACATCACCGGGAAACTTCCCGTGTACCGAGTCATATTTCAAAAGATGTGCCAGGGTTGCATTGTCCGTCAGGTCGTTCACAGCAACGATCTCCATATTGTCTTTCTCCATGGCCGCTTTGAGTGTCAGTCGTCCGATACGGCCAAATCCGTTAATTGCTACTTGAATTTTCTTCATAATCTCTTCTTTTTTTATATACTGAAAAATGAGACGTAAAGGTAATGAAATTTCTTAAATTATCCAGCGTTCAGGCAAGGAAGATGTTGTCTGAAGGCAGATTAATTCACTATATTTGCATGGGGCAAAATATTTGTGTCCTTTATCAGTTATAACTAAAAACAATTTACGTAAAATCATTGCCCATGTTATCTATGATGTTGATGTTAGTTCAGGCCCAGGAGGCTGTGCAAGAGGAACTTGTTGACACCCTGGCTCAGACGCCGGTTCCTGCTGAGGAAACATTGTCTTTGTGGAGTCTTGCTTTTAAGGGAGGTATTGTGATGATCCCCCTGGCCATTCTGTCCATTGTGGCGATCTATATTTTTATTGAACGTTATTTTGCCATCAGCCGTGCATCCAATGAAGAGACAAACTTTATGAATAACATCCGGGATTTTATTCATAACGGGCGTATCGATTCGGCAAAATCTTTGTGCAGGAATAACCAGTCACCCATTGCCCGGATGGTTGCTAAGGGGATTGTCCGGATCGGAAGGCCACTGAGCGATATTAACGCAGCCATTGAGAACGTGGGAAAACTGGAGGTTGCCAAACTGGAGAAAAATATCGCCGTATTGGCTACGGTGGCAGGGGCCGCGCCGATGCTGGGTTTCCTGGGTACGGTGATCGGGATGATTCGTGCCTTTTATAACATGGCCATGGCTGGCCCGAATATTGATGTAAGTTTACTGGCCGGTGGTATTTATGAGGCCATGGTAACAACCATGACGGGTCTTGCGGTTGGTATTATTGCCTTTATATGTTATAATATTCTGGTAGCCCGTATCGAAAAGGTTGTATTTATGCTGGAGGCCCGGGCCACGGAATTCATGGATCTGTTACACGAACCAGCCTCTTAATTTGTGAAATATGGCAATTAAAGCACGAAATACAAGGAATTTACAGTGGAGCATGGCTTCCATGTCGGATCTGGTGTTCCTGTTGCTGATCTTTTTTATGCTCACATCCACTCTGGTTGCGCCCAGTGCCATACAGTTGTTGTTGCCTTCCAGTGACAGCAGGCAGGTGGCACACCAGACCGTAACGGTTTACCTCAATGCCGACCGGCAGTTATTCCTGGAAGAGGATCCCGTGGATATTGAGTTGCTGAAAACAGGACTTACAAGCAGGCTTGCAGGGCAGACGGAGGCAGCGATTGTATTGCGCTCAGACCACTCAGTGCCTGTGCAGTATATTGTGAATGTAATTGATGCGGTAGAGGAACTTAATCAACAGCTTGAGACCCGTTACAGGGTTATTCTGGCCACACAACCACACAGACGCTAACGCTAATGGAAACGTCAGAAATAAAAGACAGAAACAGGGCTTTGGCCGGCACCCTCATTTTTCATGGGATGCTGCTGCTGTGTTTCCTGCTTTTTAGCTTGTCGGCTCCTGATCCGCAACCCGATGACTACGGTGTGCTAGTAGCACTTGGTTACGAGGATGAGGGGCAGGGTGACAGGCAACCACTGGCAGCTCCGACCCCCGTACCTCAGTCACCCCCGGCAACCGAGGCTTCCGAGCATGAGGAAATTGTGACACAGGAAGCCGAAGAGGCAGTGGCGTTGCCGGATGAAGTGGCTGATCCGGAAACTGAACAGGAGCAAGTGGAGTCAGAACGGGAAGATCCCGTGACAGACCCGCAGGAAGAAGCAGAAGAAGTAGAAGAGGAGCCTGAACCGGAAGTGGATCCCAGGGCATTGTTCCCGGGCAGGGATCAGCGAAGCACTGAGCGCAGCGATCAGGGTGAAACTGAAGAGCGAGGTGACCAGGGACAGGTTGAAGGAGTGCTTGACACCGTAGATTTTGACGGTGTTGGCCAGGGTGGTATCGAATACAGCCTGGCAGGAAGGCAGGCAAACTTTCTGCCCTTGCCTGAATACACTACACAGGCTACCGGCCGTGTTGTAGTGCAGGTAACCGTTAACCGCCAGGGGCAGGTGATTCGTGCAGAGGCAGGTGCGAGAGGAACGACAACCACCGACAGAACCCTTCATCGTCTTGCGGAGGAGGCTGCCCGCCGTGCCCGTTTTGACCTCCAGGCTGATGCCCCCGAGGAGCAGAGGGGCACCATTACCTACAATTTTATCCGGCTTAATTAAATGGATTACCAGCAAACCCTGGACTACCTTTTCGGGCAGCTGCCCATGTATCAGCGTATCGGGGCTGCAGCCTACAAAGCTGACCTTAATACCACCATTGAACTCTGCAAGCATCTGGGCAACCCGGAGCAGACCTTCCCCAGTATTCATGTAGCCGGTACCAACGGAAAAGGATCAGTTTCCCACACAATTGCTTCCATATTGCAGGAACAGGGACTGAAAACCGGGCTGGCCACTTCCCCTCACCTGAAAGATTTCAGGGAACGTGTCAAAATCAACGGTTCAATGATCCCCAGGGATGTGGTCAGTGGTTTTGTTGCAGAGCACCGGAGTTATTTTGATACAATAAAGCCCTCTTTTTTTGAGATGACCATGGGCCTGTCTTTTGATTGGTTTGCCAGGCAGAAGGTTGATGTTGCTGTTATTGAAACCGGAATGGGGGGGCGGCTTGACTCCTCCAATGTTGTTCGTCCTGTATTGACCATCATCACCAATATCGGATTGGATCATATGCAGTTCCTGGGAAGTACACCAAGGGAAATTGCGGTGGAAAAATCAGGGATTATCAAACAGGGTATACCCCTGGTGATCGGGCGGCGACAAACAGAAATCCATGACATATTTGAATCCGCTGCGGTAAAATGCCAGTCGCCATTGTTTGTTGCTTCGGATCATTTCAAGGTCACAGGGGATCATTTTAAGGTCACAGGTTCCGCTGTGCAGGTGGAAAATGGGTTGGAGCTGCGGGCAATGGAAGTGGAGCACCAGGGGGTTAAGCACCAATACCTGACAGACCTGATGGGTGATTACCAGGCAGAAAATATACTGACTGTACTCCAGGCCATGAAAACACTAAGGCTTCCTGATGGAAAAAAGGTGTCGGAGAATGCTGTCCGGGAAGGCCTGCGGAAGGTGATTGCCAATACTGGGCTGGCAGGTCGGTGGCAGCAGCTGATGACAAACCCCAGGGTGATTTGTGACAGTGGTCATAATACAGACGGGATCAGGCGTATCCTTGCACAATTACAGTCATTGCCCCACGACCAATTGCGTATTGTGTTTGGGATGGTGGAGGACAAGGAGCGTAAAGAGATATTAAAAATGCTGCCGCGCAACGCGGTTTATTATTTCTGCAGGCCTTCTGTGATGCGCGGACTTGAAGCAAATAAGCTGGCTATGGATGCCAGCTTATTTGGTCTTAACGGAAATACATATGATTCTGTACAGGACGCCCTCACATCGGCCAGAGAAGATGCATCCCCGAATGATTTAATCTATGTGGGGGGCAGTACTTTTGTGGTGTCTGAAGTGGTTTGATCAGAATCCACTTGTTGTACCCGGCCTGTTTTATTGGTTTTGTTCGTTTTGTTCCTGCTGCTTTTTCTCTTCCAGCTCTTTTTCAGCCTGCCTTCTTCTTTCTTCCAGGATCTTCTCTCTTGCACGTTCCCTGGCTAGGTGGGTGATATATTCCCTCAGTTGTTCGTCCTGGCGGAATTCATCCAGCACGCTTCTGTAATCTTCCATGGGCAGTTCATGCTCCTGAATGATAAGCTGCATGGTTCCCTGCATATTTCGCTGCATTTCGGTAACTTTCGGGGCCACCTCATTAAAAGCGTCTACCTCATCACTGGAGAAGGCATCTAACTGCCCGATCTGGGCGGCCTGGGCGATTTGCTGAAAGCGTTCGTGGCTCAGACCGTGCTCCTGGGTCAGTTCGGCTATCTCTTCTCGTGTATCCCTCTGCAATTGACTGATTTCCTGGTTCGCATCAAAAAATGCAAGCAACTTTTCGTCTTCAAACGGAAATTCCACGTCTGCCCATGGATCTTCCTCCTCTTCTTCTTCTTCCTGTTGTTCCTGGCCTTCTTCCTGTGCCATCAGGGAAAATGGAAGCATGAGCATCATCGAAATAAAGAATACCATAAAGTACTTACTTGTAGCACTCAGGTTGATTTTTGTTAATCTCATAGCTGTTGGTTTGGGGGTTCATTAAAACTGTGTGTGACAAAAATAAGCATAATTAAAAAAGTATCTGATTTTTTTTCGTTAAAAGTAGTCAAAAGTTATTCCTGACAGATTGATTTTATGCTTATGATCTCTGCTGAAAAAGGTTGCAAAATCAGTGCCAAACCTGATTCAGTATTTTTTTTACTGATGATGCGGCAGGGTGTTCCTTCATTAAATAAAGGATGGCACGTCCAGGATGCAGGGTCTTTCCGGCCGGATATGGTCATGAAGTGATCCGGAATCCGTATTCTTGCAGAAATGTTATCTGATCCGGAAAAGTTCAATGCAATAATCCAGGTATGCCGGGCATCCCACCTGATAAAAGCATACAGGTGTTTGTCCGCAACCGGATTGGCCCACATGAGGTCGTAAAAATTCCCGTTGCTGATTACCGGATGCCTGCAAAGCATGAGGAACTTTTTGTAACTTTCCCTCAGCCTTGCTGCTTCAGCGGGCAGGTTCCCGGAGGTGCACTTTCCGTTGCTGAACCATTGCCGGAAGGCAGGTACGGAACAATAGTCAAAAATACTCGTTCGTCCGTCGTCACGGCTGAAACCACTGATGCCCCGGGCTTCTTCACCCAGTTCCTGTCCGAAATAGATCATGAGAGGTCCCTGGTGCATACATGCCGCTGCAACAGTGGCTGGTATTCCTGCATTTGCATTCCCTGCAAAATGGGAGGAAGCGATCCGTTGTTCATCGTGGTTTTCCACAAAACGAAGCATTGCGCCTTCTGAGCCGACAAGGGATTTCCAGACCCCGGTAAGGGCACCGGCTTCTTTTTTTTCCGTAATTATGTCCCTGATGCAATCATAGAACCCTGCCTTGTCGTACAGGTAATCGAACCCCGCTTTACTATAGGTGTTGTAAGCCGCCGGGTTATAAATCTCGGCAATGAACAATATGGCGGGATATTGTTCCCTGATTTTCCCAATGGCCCACTCCCAGAAGGAGGGGGGCACCATTTCTGCCATATCACAGCGAAATCCCCCGATATTTTTCCCTGCCCAGAACAGCAGGATATCGAGCATTTTGCTCCATGTATCAGGAATTAATGTGTCAGGAATTATGCCCGACCGTGACGGGTTTTTGCCCCTGTAATCGATGCCATAATTCAGTTTGACTGTTTCATACCAATCGCTGTAGGATGGAGCGGCGGAGAAACAATCATTCCCTGTGGCTTTAGCCGGATTTTCCTCATAACCGGCAGGAAACACTTCCCGGCTTGTGGGGTGCTGATAAACTTCTTCCGGTAATTTCAGTGCCTGGCCGGGCAGGTAGTAAAAGTTATTGTCAGTACTGAAGGCAACACTTGTGTTGTCATGCCGGCCAAACTGTCTGTTTACCCCTTCTGCATGATCACTGTGGTACCGGCGCGCCAGGTGATTAGGCACAAAATCGATCAGCGGAGTGAGGCCGGATGAATGACAGCGCCCGACCAGTGCCTCGAACTCTTCCATGCGGCGATCCACATCTGTGGCCAGGTCGGGGCATACATCATAATAATCGCGTATGGCATAGGGCGATCCTGCCCGCCCTTTGACCACAAGGGGGTTGTCGGCAGGAATTTCCTGATCCGGGTAAGCGGTGCAACTGGCATGTTCCGGTATTCCTGTCAGCCAGATATGGCTGGCACCCAATCCGGCAATCTCCTCCAGGAAGCGTTCGGACAAATCATTGAACTTGCCACAGCCATTTTCGCGGATACTTCCCCAAGGCTTGTTTTTTCTGACAGTATTGCCGGCAAGACGTACCAGCAGCTGGTAGATAATTATTTTCTCCTGCTTTTTTTTCATGACAATTCATACAACTGTGTGAAAAATCATATGCCCGGCCGGGAATGAAGCAATGAACCAGTATCAGTCAGGGGCGAAGAACTCATCTGCAAAATTGAGCAGAAAGACTTTTTTCGTCCCCCTGGTAAAAGCGGTATACAGCCAGCGCAGGTATTCGGTATCCGGCTTTTTGTCCGGAAGGTAACCCATTTCCACAAATACGTTTTCCCACTGTCCGCCCTGTGCCTTGTGGCAGGTCATTGCGTAAGCGTACTTAACCTGCAGCGCATTGAGATAGGGGCTTTTTTTGATGGCTGACATCCTGGCCCTTTTGTTCGGGATATCCCCGAAGTCTTCAGCAACCGCGTCAAAAAGTTTTCGGGCGTCCATTTCGGGCAGAGCCGGCGTGTCCGACTGCAATGTGTCGAGCATCACCTTAACGTCCATTTCAGGCATGTCAGGATAATCTGTCAGCCGGGCTGTTACATCAGCAAAACGGAATCCGTAAAGTTCTTCGGTTCGCTGTACTCTTGTGAGTTCCACGATATCGCCGTTTGCAATAAAACCGGCTTCTGAAGTTTCAGGTAACCAGTAATAGTTGTTTTTGACCACCATCAGAAGATCCCCTGCATTGATCTCATCCTCCATGAACAATACCCTTTGCCGTATATGCTGGTTGTACAAATTGGCCCGCTTATTTGACCTGCATATCATCAGCGCCTGTTCTTTCCCCCCTGAAAGGTAAGCCGTGTCAACTTCATCCGCTGCTTCCTGGCCCTGCACACGGACCACATCCCTGAATTCGCCTGTTTGTAAAGACGGGAATCCGCTGGTGTTTCCGGCAAGCATATAACGAAGCCTGGTGGCATTGTGAAGAATGCCACTGTTCTTGGCCTGTCTGACCACTTCCCTGAGCTCATACTCCCTGATACTGACCTGATAACCCTGCTCCAGGAAGGATTTATTCAGCGCCGGGCTTTCCACTGATCGCACGGGCGGAAGCTGGGCCGTATCACCGATGAATATCAAACGGCAATTCCGTTGGTTATATACATACTCAATGAGATCATCCAGCAGGTTTGATCCGCCGAATAAGCTGCCCTGTTGCGTGGCAGCTGACCCCGGAATCATGGAAGCTTCGTCCACGATAAATATGGTATTGCTGTGTTTGTTTTCCTGCCGGGCAATTTGTACGGAACCATCTCCTGCGGTCTGAACCCGGTATATCTTTTTGTGGATGGTCAGCGCTTGTTTTCCGGAGTATCCTGCCAGTACTTTTGCAGCCCTTCCTGTGGGGGCCAGCAGCACAGTTTTGAGATTAAATCCGGGCAGCACCCGCACAAGACTGCTGACAATGGTGGTTTTTCCTGTACCCGCATAGCCTTTCAGTAAAAACATAGATGCAGGATCGTTGTCAGTCAGAAATGCGGATAAATGTTCTGTCAGAGACGCCTGGTCTTTTGTTTGACGGTAAGGGAATTCGGAGTTGATTCTGCGGATAATATCATTTTGTTGCATATCAGAACGGGTATCCAATACCCAGGTTAAGGTTCCAGTCACTGAATCCCGGGAACTGACCGATCCATTGTTCTCCGGGATTCATCCCCGGGTCTCTGACCGGGAAAGCTGCATCAAGTCTGACCAGGAAGAAGTTAAAATCAAGCCTTACACCTAACCCGGCTCCGATGGCCATTTCGTTATAAAAACTATCGGCGTTGAACTCTCCACCGGGAAATTGCTCATTTTTTTTAAGGAACCATACATTGCCCGCATCCATAAAAAGAGCCCCTTTCCAGTAACGGTATACAGGGAAGCGATACTCTATATTGGCCTCCAGCTTAATATCTCCGTATTTGTCGAAACGCAATGTTTCGGCAGATCCGTAACTGCCGGGCCCCAGGTTATAAATGCTCCAGGCCCTGACACTGTTTGCACCGCCCCCATAATAGCTTTTGATGAAAGGCATAATATCCATATTTCCGTAGGGAACACCGATACCCCCCATGAGCCTGAAAACAAGGGTGTTGTTCTCATCAAACACCCGGTAAAGACGGAGGTCCGCATCGGCTTTCAGATACTGGGCAAAAGGAATACCAAACATTGTGTAGCTGCCCTCTTCATTCACAGAAGCATCCAGCTGTCTTGCGGCAAGCTGCATAAGGTTTCCGGCAGATTCAAAATTGCCCCTGAAATAGATAAAGTCCTGTTGGCGGTCTATTTGCTGGGTGCTGTAGGTGTAATTGTATTTCAGCCCCCCGATCAGGTGGTCCCTGTACCTGCTCAGAATTAACGGGTTGGCCTCGGGGATTCTGGCCTGCAAAATGGAGTCGTTGAAGATCTTGATGGAACTGATCTCAAGAGGTGTCAGCTGGTGCTGGCGGCGATTGTCCTGGCTCCATTGAAACCCATAACTGAAATTAAGTATGTAACGGGTGTAGTCGGGGCGATGCCTGTAGTTGATCCCGGTAAGAATAGTACTTTTTGGGCGGGCAGTCCCTGAAAGCCTCTCAATGGGAATTGGAAACAGCAATTTTGGGAAATCAATGGATACTTCGGCACCCATTTCTGCTGTATTAAAGGGCAGCCTCCTGAAAACTTCTGTATCTCCTGATTCTCCTGACATTTCCAGGGCTCCTTTCAGGCGAAGGTTCAGCATTTCCGCCCCCCGGAAAACATTTCTGTTCTGAAACAAAAAGTTGGCGGCCACCCCCAGGTTCCCGGCAGTATTCAACCCCTCGGCCTCCACTGTAAAAGCATTTGCGGGGGAACGTGTCAGCTCTACCCGCATATCCAGTAATCCGAGGCTGTCCGCCAAAGACCGGGTCTGTGCCTCTTCAAACTGCATGTTTATATAACGAAAATTTCTGAGGCCTGCCAGGTAGCGGTGGGTCAGTTCATGCTGGCTCAGGCTGTAATACTCTCCCTGTTCCAACAAAATGTTATTTGCGATAGTATGGGGGCGGATCCGCATTTCGCCATTGTGCAGGAAGGTATAAACCGGGTTGTTTTCGTTGCCGTTGATGTGCAAACGGGTTGTGTCCGTAAAAGCCTGGTCAGGTTGCAGGCGGGTATATTCGGGATATACAAAAACCTCATTGATCCTGTATCTTTTGTGGGGGCGGTCGTCGTTTTCGCCGGTAAAATTCCTGCCACGCCCTGAAGGGTTCTCTATGAGTATTTCCAGGTCTACCTGGTGGCTGTTCAGTGTACTGTCTACCCGGAAAAAAATATAGTCCCTGGAGAAGTTGAAAAAACCCTCATCCTTTAACTCCCTGGTTATGCGCTGTCTTTCTTCCTGAAGGATTTCTGCGTCATAGCGGTCGCCCCTTTCAATCAAAGAGTTGATGGTGTCAGCAGACACAAAACCGGCCAATTGGGAGTCAGGAATATTGTAATCAATACGGCGAATCGTATATCCCTGGTTGCCTTTTACCTCGTAGGTAACCCGCGCTCTGTTTCTTCTGAGTTCAACCTCATAATCGGTTTCGGCATTGAAATATCCCTTATTCTGTAAAAAAAGCCTGAATTGTTCAGCGGTTTGTTTCGCCGCAATGGGGTCGAAAATGACGGGAGGCTCTCCAATGGTGTTTTTCAGCCATCGTTTCAGGCGGTTTTCCTCCCCGCGATCTGCCAGCTGGTATACATTCAGGTGAAAGCGATAGATTCCTAAAACGCGTCGGTTAGGGGATTGGCGGATGTAGTTTCTCAGGTCATGGTTGTCAACATCCGCATCATGCACCTCGATATTGTTGCGGCTCAGAAGGTGTTCACCCTCAGGCAGATGTCTGGCTGGCATGCATCTGCCGAATAACAGCACTATGGTCAGAAAAAAAACAGATTTATAAATGGTGATTCTGTTCACGGGAATGTTGTTGTGAGAGAAACTTTGCAATACAAATTTAGCCATTAAAGAAAAACGCCTGACGTTAAACCCGGGTGAGCTTTATAATTATTAACTTTGGGCTTCCAAATTTATTATATACACTATGGCTTTAATTCAATCTATTTCCGGTATTCGTGGTACCATTGGCGGACGCCCGGGCGAAGGACTCTCACCGGCAGATGTTATGAAATTTACAGGTGCCTATGGTATGTGGCTGCGGTCGCGTCACCAAACCGATCGCATACAGGTCGTGATTGGTCGTGACTCAAGACTCTCCGGTCCGCTGGTAAGCGGGATCGTGGTAAGCACACTTCAGTCGATGGGTATCGATACCATTGATGCGGGCCTTTCGACCACGCCAACCATTGAGATGGGCGTGTTGCATCACGGCGCACAGGGGGGGATTATCATTACTGCCAGCCATAACCCGATGAACTGGAATGCACTTAAGTTGCTCAATGAAAAAGGAGAGTTCATGACTGCAGCCGAAGGGGCGGAGATGCAAAAATTCATGGACCTGCAGACGTTTGATTTTGTAAAGGTGGATAAACTGGGTAAGTACCTGGCCAATGATACCCTGCTGGAGATGCACATAGAAAAGGTAATGGACCTTCCACTGGTCGACACAGATGCCATAAGGGATGCCGGGTTTACCATTGCGGTTGACGGGATCAACTCATCCGGTGGTGTGGCTGTCCCGTTGCTGCTTGAGGCATTGGGTGTAAAACGTGTGGTTGAAGTGTATTGTTCCCCTACCGGACGTTTTCAGCATAACCCCGAACCATTGCCGGAACACCTGCAGCGTCTTTCTTCTGAAGTGGTGAGTGAGAGAGCCCATTTAGGTTTTGCAGTGGATCCGGATGTAGACAGGCTGGCCATTGTTTCCGAAGATGGTGAAATGTTTGGAGAGGAATATACATTGGTTGCCGTGGCTGACTATGTGTTATCAAATACCCCGGGGAATACAGTAAGCAATTTGTCTTCCACCCAGGCCCTGGCTGAAATAACTGCCAAACATGGCGGCAAGCATTTTTACTCTGCCGTGGGTGAGGTGAATGTGGTGGCAGCCATGAAGGAGAACAATGCCGTGATCGGCGGAGAAGGAAATGGCGGGGTGATTTACCCGGCGCTGCACAACGGAAGGGATGCTCTGGTGGGGATCGCGCTCTTCCTTACCCAGCTGGCCAAAAGCAAGCTCAGTTGCAGCAGGCTGAAAAAACAATACCCTGAGTTGTATATGTCCAAAAACAAAATCGAACTATCTGCAGATGTTGACCTGCCTGCCATCATAGAGAAACTGGGTGATAAATACAGACGTCAACCCACAGACAGGGTTGACGGATTGAAAATATGGTTTGACCGGGAGTGGATCCATCTCCGGTTGTCAAACACAGAACCGGTCATTCGTCTTTATGCCGAAAGTGACAGCCCGGTAAAAGCAGATCATATTGCGGAAAAAGTCAGGAAGGACATCAGTGAAATCCTGAAAGATCTGTAATGATCTCAAGGGCCTCTTCGATGGTTTTTACCTGTTTGATGGTAAGAGAGAGGTGCCCGTTCATCTCTTTTATCCGGCTCTGACGGGAATGGTTCTGCACGTATTGCAGGATCTGTCCGAAGACTTCACTCTGGTAATAACCGGTACGATCGCTGTCAGGAAGATACCCGATCATTTTTTCCGTTTTCAGGATCAGCTTCTCAAAGCCGATTGACTGTGCTTTTCGGCGAAGTCTTACCACCTTTAGCAGGCCTTTTGCGGGATCAGGCAGTGGCCCGAACCGGTCTTCAATCTTTCCGGCAAATGCCTGCAACTGCGCTTCGGTTTCAATGTTGTCCAGCTCTTTATACAGTTGCAGCCTTTCTTCAATGTTGGAAACATAATCACTGGGGATCATGAGTTCAAGGTCTGTTTCAAGCTGGCACTCTTCCACCTGATTTTCTCTTTCCGCACTTTCGCCGCTTCCGGAAAAAACCTCCCGGAACTCATTTTCTTTCAATTCGCTGATGGCTTCGTCAAGGATTTTGTGGTACGTATCAAATCCTACCTCACTGATAAACCCGCTTTGTTCGGCTCCCAGCAAATTACCTGCCCCCCTGATGTCCAGGTCACGCATGGCGATGTTAAAGCCGCTTCCCAGCTCAGAAAATTCTTCAATGGCTTTGAGTCTGCGTCTGGCTTCTTCGGTCAGTGTACTCATCGGGGGAGAGAGGAGGTAGCAGAATGCTTTTTTGTTTGTCCGGCCGACCCTGCCACGCATCTGATGCAGGTCACTCAGGCCAAAATGGTTGGCATTGTTGATAATGATGGTGTTGGCATTGGGAATATCAAGCCCGGATTCGATGATCGTGGTGGAAACCAGTACATCATAGGCCCCGTGGATGAAGTCCACCATGACTTTTTCGAGCTGGCTGCCGTCGAGTTGTCCGTGACCGATGGCAATTCTGGCATCCGGACAGTTCCGCCTGATGATCTCAGCAACCTCCGCGATGTTCTGCACACGGTTATGGACAAAGAAAACCTGTCCGCCCCTTGATATTTCGTAATTGACGGTGTCTCTGATCAGATCTTCGTTGAATTCATGAAGCTCTGTAATGATGGGGTACCTGTTGGGCGGTGGGGTGTTGATGTAAGACAGGTCCCTGGCACCCATCAGTGAGAACTGAAGCGTACGGGGTATGGGGGTGGCTGTCAGTGTCAGGGTGTCGACGTTTACCCTCAGCTGTTTAAGTTTTTCTTTGGAGCTGACACCAAATTTCTGCTCCTCATCAACCACAAGCAGCCCCAGATCCCTGAAACGGACATCTTTACTCAGCAACCTGTGTGTGCCGATCAGGATATCTATGCTGCCGTCTTTGACTCCCTGCAGGGTCTTTTTTTTCTGAGGAGCTGTCCGGAAACGACTCACATAATCAATGGTACACGGAAAGTCCCTGAGTCGTTCCCTGAAAGTATAGTAATGTTGCAGGGCCAGAATGGTAGTGGGTACCAGGACGGCAACCTGTTTGGAGTCTGTTACTGCTTTAAAGGCTGCCCGGATGGCGACTTCGGTCTTTCCGAACCCCACGTCTCCGCAGATCAGCCTGTCCATCGGGCAGGGTGACTCCATATCTTTTTTGACATCCAGGGTTGCTTTTTCCTGGTCCGGAGTGTCTTCGTACATGAAGGATGCTTCCAGTTCATGCTGAAGGTAACTGTCGGCAGAAAATGCATGTCCTGTCTGTTCACGCCGTTTGGCGTAAAGGGCGATCAGGTCCCGGGCTATGTCCTTGACCTTTTTCCTGGTCTTGTTCTTCAGCTTGCTCCAGGCACCGGAACCCAACCGGTGCAGGGAAGGAGCGACCCCTTCCTTGCCTGTATACTTTGACACCCTGTGCAGGCTGTGTATGCTGACATACAGAATATCCTCATTTTTATAGATCAGGCGTATGGCTTCCTGCAGACGCCCGTTGACTTCGATCTTTTCAAGTCCGCTGAAGATACCAATCCCATGGTCGATATGGGTCACATAGTCACCGGGCTTGAGGTTGTAGAGAGCTTTAATACTGAGGGCTTGTTTCCCCGGGAATTTATCACGGATGCGGTAACGGTGATAACGGTCAAAAATCTGGTGATCCGTATAGCAGGCTACTTTATGCTGGTGGTCAATAAACCCTTCGTGCAGTGACATCAGCATAATCTCATGCTGAAAAGTCAGGATGCCGTCTTCGGATTCCCTGATGGTTTCAAATATGGTCCGGATGCGTTCGGCCTGCTTCTGTGTGTCGCACAGGATAATGTTTTGCAGCCCCTTTGCTGTATTCTCTTCCAGGTTACTCCTTAACAGCTCAATGTGTTTGTTGAAATTTGGCTGGGGAGAAAAGTTGAAGGTGAACGAAGAATCACTGATACGTGAAGCCGCCGGCTTGTGAAACTCCACCAGCAGGCGGCGGTTGATCTCCCGGAGCAGTTCTTCTGCAGGAATAAATCGGGGCTCAGCAATTTTATCTGATGCAAAAGCTTCATGGACTATATCTGCTGCCAGCTCCAGGTTTTCGCTCCATACCACAGTGGCAGACGGCATGGAGTTCAGCAGAAATTCGGTATGCCGGGTTTCCTGTGACATGGCATGAATGTCGGGGAGTATGCTGATCTTCTCCTGTATTTCCAACGAAAGCTGGCTTTCGGTGTTGAAGGTCCGGAGACTTTCCACCTGGTCTCCCATAATTTCAACACGGAAGGGGTGGTCATTGGAAAAAGAGAATACGTCGATGATACCTCCCCTGACAGAAAACTGCCCCGGTTCCACCACGAAATCAACGCGTTCGAATCCCTCTTCCAGGAGTACTTCCAACAGAAAATCCACGGAAAGCTGTTCTCCTTTCCGGATGCTCAGCAGATTTTTTTTTAGCACCTTTTGTGAGACGACATTTTCACACAAGGCTTCGGGGTAAGTGACAACGATCGTTCTTTTGCCATTGGAAACCAAACGGTTAATCACTTCCGACCTGAGTAGAATTCCTCCATTGTCCTCTTCATTGGACTGAAAAGGTGATTTATAGGATGAGGGGAAGAAAAAACTATTTCGTTTTTCGTAGGCGGTATCCCGTTCCCCAAGCAAATTCTCCAGGTCGTTGAAAAAATAGGCCGCTGCCTCCTTGTCAGAAAGGAGAAAAAGAAAAGGCTTATTGATTTTCCTGACAGCAGCTGCGGCCAGAACGGCCGGAGATGATCCGGCCATCCCTTTAAGGCTTGCCCCTAAAGGCGCTTTCTGCTTTAAAAAATCCAGCAGCGCATTGAATGATTCATCCTGCGAAAAAAGTTCTAAAAACTTATCGGTATTCAGCACGTTGTTAATTGTTTTCGCCAGCCTCCTGCAAAAACCCTTCCACTTTTTCAACCATCCATCTTGGGCCTACGAAAAAAGGTGACCGTTGGTGCAGTCCTTCGGGTTCAATCTCAAGTATCCGCTTTTGACCATTGCTTGCTTTTCCCCCCGCTTGTTCTGCAAGGAAAGCAATGGGGTTGCATTCAT
>PWHO01000147.1 GCA_003555385.1 Bacteroidales bacterium | reverse complement strand
TCGCAGCTAATGCAACAGTCAGTATTCTTTTCATGGTGGCTTCAGGTTATAATGGCCATTTCCTATTTCTCTTTTCCTTATTATTTGCCAATAATAATTTGTATTATATTGAATTGAACGGCAAAATTACAAAAATCTGATATTCCGCTGTATTTCTTCTATTCTTTCCAGCCCCAGGTCAAAACAATACTGCAGCATTACTTCATGGCTTCCGTAGCTTCGTCCCATTCTCCCAATGGGAGAGGTGGTCACATCGTACGAATAGCCGATCCTGATCTGATCAAAATTCACCCCCAGCATGAATACCACGGCATCCTGGGGTCTATAACTAACGCCGCCCCAAAAGCGGTTATTGTATGTAACCATTGTATTCAGGTCATACTGAAAGGAAGACAGGTCTGTTTTCAACAATACCGAAGGGCTGATCACGTAATCCGGATTCCCGGGCCAGGTCACGTTGTAGCCCGCGGTTGCGTAAGCATGCCGCCACAGTGAATAATCACTTTCTGCCAGCCCCCCCCTTGCCTGCCTGAGTTGTGAAAAGGAGAGTCCTGCCCAGGCTTCGTCATCCAGCATATAAAATCCGCCGATGGCAAAATCAGTAAAAATATGGCTTTCTTCATTTCCGATCAGTACCGGATCGCCCGGATCGATGGGGTTGAGTGATGAAAAATCTATTCGTTTATCCTGGAATCCGATCTGAGCGCCTATGCCCAGGCGTCCCATGCCAAGACGGAGATGGTAGGCGTAAGACATTTTTACCCCGACGTTGGTTTCCGGTCCCAGCTGATCCTGCATGAAGCCCAGACCGACCCCGCCACGCAGGAAAGGAATAGGGGCATCCACGTTCAGGCTGTAGGTTTCCGGGTTCAGCCGGTTACCTTCCGCATCCCGAAATCCGACCCACTGCTGCCGGGCAATGGCGGTGGCACATATTGCCTGCCGCATTCCGGCCACGCCGGGATTGATCCCCATGTTGTTAAACATGTTATGGCTGAACTGGGCCTCCTGCTGTGAAAAAGCCATTCCACAGAGCGTGAAGGAAAGTAAAAATACAATGAGGCCCTTTTTTATCATCAATGCTGCTTTATGCGATCAGATATTGTGTGAACGAAAAAATCGTCCGGTTATTGATTCTTTATAAAAAACAGTCAAAAGTACAACAAATATTTTTAACCGACCTATGTTTCTACGCCGCTTCGTACATTGGTTCAATGGCTTATACGAATTTCTGGTAAACCTGCCACCATTTTTCCGGAATTTCATTCTGGCAGGCTTCCTGGTAGTCCCTGTATGAGCACGGTACCAGAAACTGCCTGTCATATTTGCTTTGCAGCTTGGGCGGACAGGGAACCTCCATCCACCACCGGTCACTTTTCTTGCTTTTGTAAAAGTTGATCTTGTTCTGGAAATCCTTTATGGATACCACATACTTGATAAAGTCTGCCGAGTCTTTGATGTGTTTATCCGGAAAGTCCTTTTTCCGGTTGTAGTATCCGTCGATAAAATACCAGATCATCTGGGCCACCAGGTGGGTAGTTTGTTCGCCTTGATCGTAAGCCGGGTTGATCTCATAAAAGCCAATGGAGCTGAGCTTGTCACTCAACCCGGCATAGCGGACGATCTGGCAGGCTTCTTCCCCGTAAAACCCGTTGGGGGAAGCATTGGCATTGGCCGGGGCATCGGATTGCCGGATGCTTGATACGTCAAAACTGAACATATCCGCGTTGCGGACGATAGGCTCTGTATCTTCCATGTTGTTTTTAACCACGCCCAGCCGGTACACATCAAAAAAGAGCCGCTCCATCAGTTCGATGGCGTCCTGGTCAACAAAATAGGTCTGATAGCCCAGGTTGGTAAAATTAAACAGGTAATTGGGTTTATGGGTCAGTATGGTGCTCAGGAAGTTGGTGTTGTTCAGGGGCTCGTCTTTCTGCAGGCCGATGTCGAAACGGGAGTCAACCGATACGATGTTGATGATCTGCCCGAGCGATTCATAGGCCTGGTAGTTGGCATAGGTGATATCCTGGCCTCCTCCGATAATCACCGGGGTGATGTTTTTTTTAAGCAGCTCTGCCACTGCTGATTTCACAGCGAAATAGGTGTCACTGACCTGGTCACCCGCATTGATATTTCCCAGATCCGCAATTCGCGGATCGGCGGGCCCTCTGAATAAACGATATAAGTGCCTCCTGACGTAATCGGGGGCAAGTGAGCATCCCTCATTTCCGGCAGCATGTCGGTCTTCCCTGACCCCGATCAGGGCAATGTCTGCCTGCTCCAGGTCAGGAAATCCTGTTTGGGCATCATTGGTCATGATGGAGCGACCCAGAAGCAGGGGGTGCGGTGGGCTGTCTTTCAGCAGTTCGCTTTTACTTACAGGTTCAAAAAAATCAGCAATTTCCATGTAATTCCAAAAAAGTTATTTCCCCTTTTGGGTTTTCCTGTCGGGGGTTGTCTTTTTGGTTTTACGTGGTTTTTTGTCAGAGGTTCCGCTATCGATGATTTTTCTTGCTTCCTCCAGGCTGATTTTTTCCGGATCCTTGTCTTTGGGGATTTTGTAATTTTTTTTGTTATAGGAGATGTACGGCCCCCACCGGCCTCTTAATATGCGGATTTCAGGTTCTTCATCAAATTCTTTGACAATCTTTTTCCGGTCACTCTCCCGCTTTTCTTCGATGACCTCAATGGCTTTTTCAGCTGAGATGGTCAGTGGGTCTTCTTCTTTCGGGATGGAGTAGAATTTGCCGTCATGCCTGATATACGGTCCAAACCGGCCAACGGCCGCCACCATCTCTTTCCCTTCGTATTCTCCTGCTGTGCGTGGCAGTTTGAACAACTCCAGGGCCTCTTCCAGGGTAATGGTTTCCAGGGTCTGACCGTTTTGCAAACTGGCGAAACGGGGTTTGTCCTCCTCTTCCGCATCTCCGATCTGTACCATGGATCCGAAACGCCCGATCCGTGCATATATGTTGCGGCCGCTTTTGGGATCTTTACCCAGGAGACGTTGCCCGCTGTGTTTTTCTGATTTTTCAAGGGTGTTTTCCACCTGTTTGTGGAACGGCCAGTAAAATTCACTGATCACGCTGTTCCACTCTTTTTGTCCGGCGGCCACTTCGTCAAACTCTCTTTCCACCCTTGCGGTGAAATGATAGTCCATGATTTCTGTAAAATATTCCATCAGGAAGTTATTCACCACAATGCCGATATCTGTGGGGAACAACTTATTTTTTTCGGCCCCGGTGATTTCCTGCTTCTTCTGGTCAGTGATAGTATTTTCTTTCAATGTGATCACGTCGTAGGCGCGTTTAACCCCTTCACGGTTTTCCTTGACTACGTAAGCCCTTTTTTGGACAGTGCTGATGGTGGGGGCGTATGTGGAGGGTCGTCCGATTCCCAGTTCTTCCAGTTTTTTCACCAGACTGGCCTCCGTGTACCGTGGCGGATGTTTTGTAAAACGCTCCATGGCTGTCATTTCCTCAAGCGGGAGTTGTTGACCCTCTTTTACAGGTGGCAGAATTCCCTCAGCGGTTTCTTCTTCATCGTCGTCGGTTGACTCCAGGTAAACCTTGAGAAAACCGTCAAACTTGATCACCTCGCCGGTGGCACTGAATTTCTCCTGTGTTTTTGAGGGGGCGATGGTGATGGTTGTTTTTTCCAGCCTGGCATCACTCATCTGGGATGCGACAGTCCGTTTCCAGATCAGCTCATACAGTTTCTGTTCGGAGGTATCTTTGCCTGCCCTGTGCGCATTGATATAGGTGGGTCGGATGGCTTCGTGCGCTTCCTGTGCTCCCTTGCTTTTGGAGGAATATTTCCGGAGTTTCACATAGTCCTCGCCCCATGCCTTTTCAACCTCTTCCCGGGCCATGGCCATGGCAGTTCCGGAGAGGTTTACCGAGTCGGTACGCATATAGGTGATCTTACCCGATTCATACAGCTTTTGAGCCACCGTCATGGTACGTGCAACTGAGAACCCCAGTTTTCTGCTCGCTTCCTGCTGCAGGGTAGAGGTGGTAAAAGGCGGTGCCGGAGATTTTTTGGCGGGCCTGGTGTCAACGCTTTCAATGGAAAAGGTACTTCCCTTACATTTTTCCAGAAAAGCCAGGGCTTCATCTTTTGTTTTGAAACGATTGGGAAGTTCGGCACGGACGGGCACCATCTGGCCCTTGTGTTCTGCGCTGAAAACAGCTGTTATACGGTAGCTTCCTTTAGACTTAAACTGCTGGATTTCCTTTTCCCTTTCCACGATCAACCTGACGGCCACCGACTGAACACGGCCGGCAGATAAGGCGGGCTTGACTTTTTTCCACAGCAGGGGCGACAACTCAAATCCCACCAGCCTGTCAAGTACACGACGGGCTTGCTGTGCGCTAACCAGGTTGTGGTCAATGGTGCGCGGGTTTTGGATGGCATTGGTAATTGCCCCCTTTGTGATCTCATGAAATACAATGCGTTTATAATCTGTTTCCTTGAGTTTCAGGCTCTCTGCCAGGTGCCAGGAAATGGCTTCCCCCTCCCTGTCTTCATCCGTTGCCAGCCAGACGGTTTCAGCTTCTTTGGCCATTTTCTTCAGGTCTGTGACAACTGTTTTTTTGTCCTTTGGAATTTCGTAAACCGGGGAGAAATCCTTGTCAATCTCCACGCCCAGCTTACTTTTGGGAAGGTCGCGGACATGGCCGAAACTTGACTTGACAGTGTAGTCTTTTCCCAGGAAACCTTCAATGGTTTTGGCTTTTGCTGGGGACTCAACGATTACGAGGTTCTTTGTCATATGCTCTGTTTTGGGGGCCAAAAGTAATCAAATTTAATTAATGCCTCACCGAGGCGGATTGTTGTGCGGGGAATTCCCGGCTGCTTATTTTAACACCAATGCCCTTATTTTTGATTAATTTTGCAAAAATAAATTTCTGCTGCCTATTCTTATTCATTGAAATACAGCTCGTGAGCAAAAAGATATATATAGAGACATATGGATGTCAGATGAATTTTTCTGACAGTGAGATCGTGGCTTCAGTAATGACCTCCCACGATGCAAAAGTAACCGATGCGCCGGAAAATGCCGATGTGATCCTGCTGAATACCTGCTCCATACGCGACAACGCAGAGCGGCGTGTGGTCAACCGGCTTCGTGCACTTCAGCATTTGCGCAAGCGACGGCCCGGCCTGCTGATAGGGGTCCTGGGGTGTATGGCTGAGCGGCTGAAAGAAGATCTGCTGGAGGAAAAGACACTGGGGTTGCGTGTTGATCTGGTGGCCGGGCCGGATGCATACCGTCAACTGCCCGAACTGATGGCGGATGCAGAAACCGGACAGAAAGCCATCAACGTAATGCTTTCCGCGGATGAGACCTATGCGGATATCAGCCCGGTACGTTACACACCGGGTGGGGTATCGGCATTCATTTCCATCATGCGCGGATGCGAGAATTTTTGTGCTTATTGTGTGGTACCTTTCACAAGGGGTAAGGAGCGTAGCCGTGACCCCCGGTCGATTTTGGCTGAAGCCCGCCGGCTGTTGGCTGACGGGTTCCGTGAAGTGACCCTGCTCGGACAGAATGTGAACTCTTATCGCTGGAAGGAGGATGATTCAGGTAAGGTCACAGGCTTTAGTGAATTACTCGGAGAAGTCGCTTCCGTAGATCCCCGTTTGCGCATCCGTTTCGCCACCTCGCACCCCAAAGATATGTCGGATGAGTTGCTCCATCAGATGGCACGCCACCCGAATATCTGCAAAGCCATTCACCTTCCCCTGCAATCCGGCAGCTCTGAGGTGCTTAAACGCATGAACAGGAAATATACACGCGAAGATTACCTGGAGAGAATTGCGGCCATTAAGCGTATATTGCCCGGCTGCGGTCTTTCCACAGATATTATTGCCGGATTTTGCGGGGAAACAGAGGAGGAGTTCGGTGAAACCATGGATGTGATGGATCAGGCAGGATTTGATTTTGCCTTCATGTTCAAATATTCTGAACGTCCCGGTACCCTGGCGGCTAAAAAATATGCGGATGATGTGCCTGAAGCTGTAAAAACCAGGCGACTCACATCCATCATTGACAAACAGCAGGCATTGTCACTTGAGAGTAACCGCAGTGATATAGGGAAAACCATGGAAGTGTTGACTGAAGGTCGGTCCAAACGCTCCGACCGGATGATGATGGGGCGCACTTCACACAACAAAGTGGTGGTGTTTCCGGATCAGGGGTTTAAACCCGGGGATTATGTGCAGGTAAAGATCACCGCTTGCAGTGCTGCCACTTTGAAAGGTGAGGCGGTTAAATCACATTGAGGCGGTATCGGCAAGGTGAGCCGGTTACGGACTAACCCCGGGTTTTTTTTGATAACAGTGCTTCGGCGATTAAGTGGTCGGAGGGCAAGGTGATCTTGATATTCTCTGTATTCCCTTCGGTGAGATATACACGCTCACCTGATGCTTCCAGCACGGTGGCATCATCTGTAAAAGATTCCTGGTAACTGACGTCGTAGGCTTTTTTGATTTGTGTGGAGCGGAAGCACTGGGGGGTCTGAACCACTTTGACACGATCGCGGGGCAGGGAGGTGCTCAGGGCATTGTCTTTTATCCTGACCGAGTCGGTGATACCGGTTACCGGCACGGCATTGCCCATTTTTTCCGCAAAAAAGAAGGCAGTTGATATGGTTTCCACCGATACAAGGGGGCGTGCCCCGTCATGGATGGCCACAAGCACATTGTGGGGGACATGCTTCAGTCCGTTTTTTACTGAATGAAAGCGGGTTGGGCCGTTCCCGGTCACAGTGTGGGGGGTAGTGAGGTGGTACCGGTGACGAATACTTTCCCACTCCCCGTGTTGTGCTTCGGGTAAAACCAGGACGAATCTGAGATTGGCAGAATAGGCCAGAAAGCGTTCGAACACATGGAGCAACATGGGTTTTCCTGCAATATCCATCAACTGTTTGGGAACAGATGATTGCATTCGCTCCCCTTTGCCCCCGGCTGTAATCACTACGTACTTATCCATCGGCGTCTAAATCTGTTGCTTTGTCAACCACAGTAGCATTGACACGGCACTAATCATCCAGGATCAGCATGGCATCTCCGTAGGTGAAAAACCTGTATTTTTCCTTGATGGCTACTTTATACGCATTCATAAGCTGGTCGAATCCGGCAAATGCAGCTACCATCATCATAAGGGTGGACTGTGGAAGATGGAAGTTGGATACCATGGAATTGGCCACGCTGAAATCGTAGGGGGGATAAATAAATTTATTGGTCCAGCCCTCGTAAGGCTTCAGGTGACCGCTGATAGATACCGAAGTTTCCATGGCGCGCATGGTGGTGGTGCCTATGGAACAAATCCTCTTTTCTTTGTCTTTTGCCTTGTTAACGGTGTTGGCCGTTTTCTCTTCAATGAGTATCTCTTCGCTGTCCATTTTGTGTTTGCTCAGGTCTTCCACATCCACATTTCTGAAGTTGCCCAACCCGGCATGCAGGGTAATTTCTGCAAACTCTATTCCTTTCAACTCCAGGCGTTTTACCAGTTCACGGCTGAAATGCATCCCGGCAGTGGGTGCGGCAACGGCTCCCTCGCGTTTGGCAAACACCGTCTGATAGCGTTCCTTGTCATCCTTGTCTACCGGTCGATTGATCTGCTTGGGCAGGGGGGTTTCCCCGAGAGATTCAATGGTTGTCTTAAATTCATCGTAGGTGCCGTCAAACAAAAAACGCAGTGTACGCCCCCTGGAAGTGGTGTTATCGATTACTTCGGCCACCAGGTTGTCATCTTCACCGAAGTAAAGTTTGTTGCCGATGCGGATCTTGCGGGCCGGGTCAACCAAAACGTCCCAAAGCCTGGCTTCCCTGTTGAGCTCCCTGAGCAGGAACACTTCTATCTGGGCCCCGGTTTTTTCCTTGGTTCCGTAGAGGCGGGCGGGAAACACCTTAGTGTTGTTTACCACCATTATATCTCCGTCATCAAAATAACCAAGAATGTCCTTGAAACTCCTGTGTTCAATATTGCCTGATCTTTTATGGAGAACCATCAACCGGGCTTCGTCACGGTTCGGAACCGGCTTCTCAGCAATTAACTCAGCCGGAAGATTAAATTTAAAGTGGGATAGCTTCATGGACAAGATGTTGGAAAAATTCACTAAATGGATATGGGTCGTTCACGAGGAATGCAAAGGTAATAAATTACAACGCCCTTGTCAACAGTTTTTTACACTTTAGTCACCTTTTTGGGCAAAAAGGGGTTTATTCACCGGAATTGATCAAATTCCCGGATGACTGCCTCCATCCCCATGGCATCATCCACGGAATAATCGCCTATGTGTGTGCGTCTCAGGGCACTTAAGTAGGCTCCGCAGCCAAGGAGGTCACCCAGATCTCTGGCCAGGGCACGGATGTAAGTTCCTTTGCTGCAGGTAACCCTGAAGTCCACCTCAGGTAGGTCCACCCTGGTGGCTTCGAGGCTTATTATCCGGATGTCATTGGTCTTCAGTTCTGTTTCCCGTCCCTGCCTTGCGTAATGGTAGGCTCTTTCCCCTCTGATCTTTTTGGCCGAATAGATGGGGGGTAGCTGTTTTTGTTCTCCGCTCAGCTGTTGCATGGCCTCATCGATTTTTTCAGGGGTGATATGGAGGAAGGGTGAGTTCTTTTCCGGGATGGTTTCCAGGTCGAAAGAGGGGGTAACCTGGCCCAGTATGAAGGTCCCGGTATAAGTTTTATCCAGGCCTTGATATTGTATAATTTCTTTGGTTGCTTTCCCGGTGCATATAATCAGCAGGCCGGTGGCCAGCGGATCCAGTGTGCCTGCATGCCCGATCTTGATTTTTTTAAGTCCGAGCCGGTGACGCAGCATTGACTTGATTTTGTTTACTGCGTCAAAGGACGTCCACTTAAAAGGCTTGTCGACGAGCATGACATGCCCGTTTAAAAATTTTTCGCGTAAAGATTCCGTCGTAGTCATTGGGTTTACATGCTGCCCGTAATAATTGCGGCGAGGCCGACAATCAGACAGTAAATGGCGAAATATTCAATTTTGCCGCGACGGACAATGGAGAGCATCCAGCGACAGGCAATTACACCGGCGATAAATGCTGTGATGGCTCCAATGATCATCGGGGTAACATCCATGGCTCCGGCACCTGCTTCTTCAGAAATGCGAAGTAGCTTCAGGAAGTTTGCTCCGAAGATCGGGATCAGGACCATCAGAAAAGAGAACCGGACTGCCTGGGTCCTTTCTATCCCAAAATAAAGGGCGGTACTGATGGTGGCCCCGCTGCGGCTTATGCCGGGCAAAACGGCAAAGGTTTGTGCAAGGCCGATCACAAGGGCCTTTTTGAGGGTGACATCTTTCTTGTTTTTTGGCGCAAAACGTGTCAGAAACAATAAGGTGGCGGTGATGAGCAGCATGGCCCCGACAAAAGCCACCCTCCCTTCAAAAATATGCGCTATCTGTTCCTCAAATAACAATCCGACAATGGCCGTGGGGATAGCTGAGGCCAGTAGCAGGAGGGCAAACTTCATTTCCGGGTTCCACCGGAAACGAAAAAAATTCACCACAAGGTGGACAATGTCGCGCCAGAAAACCACTACCACGCTTAAAAAGGTGGCTCCGTGCACAATGATGTTGAAGGTGAAGAAATCATGGG